>DASTOI010000710.1:0-12811 GCA_035762585.1 Myxococcota bacterium | reverse complement strand
TTCGCGCGGGTTGTAATCCTTGCTGAACAGCACCGCGCTGCCCTGGAGCACCTTGCCGACCGTGACGAGGTCGACGTAGTCCTGCAGCCCGAACGTCTTGTGCGCGAACAGCTCGCCGGTGCGCGCGTAGGTCTGCACCTCGTCGACCCACACCGCGATCTTCGCCGCGTGGCAGCGCTCCATCAGCGCCGCGAAGAATTCCGGCGGCGCGGTGTTGAAGCCGCCCTCGCCCTGCACGAGCTCGAAGATCATCGCGGCGATCTGGCCCGGGTAGCGCTTGATGTGCGCGTCGAGCGCCTGCAGCGAACGCTGAGTGCCGCCTTCGATGCGCGGATCGAAGAACGGCACGTAGAGCACGTTGCCGCGCAGCGGCAGGCCCTCGCGGAAGCTCGGCTTGTCGGTCACCTCCGCCATCGTCGTCGTGCGGCCGGCGAATGCGTTCTCGAACGCGACGATGAAATGCGCCGGGTGATGCTTCTGCCAGATCATCTTGACCGCGTTCTCGTTCGCCATCGCGCCCGACACCGAGAGCCACACGTGCGCGAGCCGCGGCGAGGCGTGGCGCAGCAGCGCGCGCGCGAGCCGCAGCTGCTCGAGGCCGGGCGAGAGATTGCCCTGGAACACGCTGTCGCGCGCCGCGGCGATCACCGCAGTCTCGAGCAGATCGCGATCGCTGTGGCCGAACGCGTAGACGCCGATGCCGCCGATGAAGTCGACGATCGTGCGGCCGTTCGCGAGCTGCAGCCGCGCGCCGCTGCCGAGGCCGCTCATCACGAGCGGGTAAAGAAGTGGGCGGCCGCGCAGCTCGCCGATTTGCTGGATCGCCTGCGCGTAGCCTTCGGCGTCGAGCGGCCTTGCGGCGATCTCGCGCTGCACGGCGTCGATCAACGCGCGCGCGGCCTCGCGAACGGACGAAGAGCTGGAAGCGGCGCTGAGCGGATCGGAGCCGGCCTGCGACATGGCGCGGGAACTTATCGGCGGAATTCCGCGCCGCTCGGGCGCGGACGAGCAGCAGCTCACGCGCGAACCCCCTGCGTGCGCTCGACTTGTCGCGAACGCGCCGCCCTGCCGGCGCATCGATCGGGGTCGAATTGCCCGCCAAGCGACGGCGACGCTCTCGCGCCGCAGCCGGCAGCGGCGTTACAGCGTGTCTGAGCCGTCATGAAACAGCGGGATCCGCACTGCGCTTTCCTCGCGGGCATTTTTCGAGCGCGACGAATCCGAGTCGCGCGGCGCACGTTTCATCGCAATCGTGCTTTCCCCATTGAACCGCTCGGCTGCTGGGCCGATATCGTTCCGCATGGCCGCAGAACTGGAAGCGCCGCGCCGTGATCGCAGCTCGCTGCGCGGCGAGCGCGTGCGCCACAGGGCGCGCAAGCAAGCGCTCCAGTCGACCGTCCCGTACCTCGCCGTCGTGCGCGCGCCGCGTCATCCGCGCGCGGGCCGCGAGATGGGCAGCCCGTTCACGGTCGCGACCTACAACGTGCCTCGCTGGTCCGGACTGAACGGTGCGAGCACGCCCGATGCCGCGCGCGCGGGCTTCGTGATCTCCGAGCTCGGCGCCGACGTGATCGCGCTGCAGGAAGTTCTCAGGCCGTTCGACGCCGAGGATCCGCTCGAGCGGATCGCCGACGCGCTGCACCTGCACGTCGCGTTCGCGACGACGCGCGTGCATCGGTTGGGCGAGCTCGGCAACGCGATCCTCTCGCGCTGGCCGATCACCAGCGTCTTCACACTCGACCTCACGTTCTCGAACGTCGAGCGACGCTCGGCCGTCGCGGCGCAGTTCGTGACCGACGCGGGCCCGGTCGCGATCGTCGGCACGCACCTCGCGCTCGTCGATCGCACGCGCCATCAGCAGGTCGAGCAGCTGCTCGGCCATCCCCAGCTGCAGGGGCCGGTCGTGCTGCTCGGCGACATGAACGCGTGGCGGCGCTGCAAGGCGACGCGGCAGCTCGACGAGACGCTCGGCAACGGCGAGCGCTTTCCGCGCACGTTCCCCGCCGCGCGCCCGCTGCTCGCGCTCGATCGCATCTACGCGCGCGGCGCGAACCTGAGCGCGCTCGCGGCGCACGCGACGCCGGCCGCGCGCCGCGCCTCGGATCACCTGCCGGTGACGGCGCGCGTGCGGGTCGGGAGCTAGCAAGCGAAGCGCGCAGCGAGGCGGAGTCGTCGGAGCCGAGCGGAGTCGAACAGCGGCCTCCGCGTACGCCGAACCCTCGGCGTGCGGTGGTCGGGCATCCTGAGTCGGTCTCCCAACTGGCCGGCCGGCGCGGCACGCTGGGCTCAGCGCCGCGAGGCCCGGTCGGGGCGAGGCGTTACCGTCGCGGCGTGCGTCGCTGGATCCTCGCCGTGAGCTTGCTCGCCGCCGCCTGCGCGACCTCCTCGGGGACGCGCCTGTTCCGGTCCGGCACCGCGGCGCTCGATCGCGGCGACGCGGCCGCGGCGGTGCACGACCTCGAGGCCGCCGCGCGCGCGCTCCCGGATTCCTCCGCGGTGCGCAACCACCTGGGCCTCGCGTATGCGGCGGCCGGCCGGCACGACGATGCGCTGCGCGAGTTCGAGCGGGCGGTCGCGATCGACTGCGACAACCGCGCGGCCCAGACGAATCTCGCGCGAGCCCGCGCGCGAGCGCGGCGTTAGCGTTTCCCGATGTCCAACGAAGTCGAGCAAAAGGCGCTCGCGAGCTACCTCGAGGATCACAACCTCAAGCACACGAAGCAGCGCGAGGCGATTCTCGACGTGTTCCTCGAGGTGAAGGGCCACATCACCGCCGAGGAGATCTTCCAGCGCGTGCGCGAGCTGCACCCGAGCATCGGCTTCACGACCGTCTACCGCACGATGAAGCTGCTCTGCGACGCGGGCCTCGCGATCGAGCGCCACTTCGACGACGGCGTCGCGCGCTACGAGATCGAGCACGAGCACCACGATCATCTCGTCTGCACGCGCTGCGGGAAGATCGTCGAGTTCGAGTGCGCGATGATCGAGCAGGCGCAGGAAGAGATCGGCAAGCGCTACGGCTTCCGCTTGCTGCGCCATCGCCACGAGCTGTACGGGCACTGCCCCGAGTGCCAGAAGCGCGAGCGCGCAGGGCGCTGAGCGGCTCGCGCCGGTTCAGTTCTTCGCGCGCCACGCCGATTCGACGCCCATGGCTCGCGCCCAATACATCGAGTGCCCGATCTGTGACACCGACGTCGCTCTGGACGGCGCGCGCCCGGGCGAAGAGATCTTCTGCGGCTACTGCGGCGCCCCGATCGTGATCGCGAAGGTCAACGACGACGAGTCGATCGAGATCGAAGAGTACTAGGGCGCGGCGCACGTCGGTTCGGACTCTCGTTCGTGGCGCCGCCGCGCGGCTGCGGCGCATTGGGGAGGAGAAGGGTGGCGCGACGCCGCCATCGAGGCGCCGTCGCGCCACTCTTCGCAGTTGTTACGAGCGCGGCAGCTTATCGCGCAGCTCCGCGAGGCGCGGGGCGGCGGCGTCGCGATTGGAGAGCGTAGGCGCCAGCACCGGCCACGGGATCGCGAGGTCCGGATCGTTCCATGCGATCGCGAGCTCGCTCTGCGGGCGGTAGGGCTCGGTCACCTTGTACTCGACTTCCGCGGTCTCGCTGATCACGAGGAAGCCATGCGCGAAGTTCGGCGGGATCCAGAGCTGCCGGAAGTTCGTCGCAGTGAGCGGCGTCGCGAAGTGCTTGCCGAAGGTCGGCGAGCCGACGCGGATGTCGACGGCGACGTCGATGATCTCGCCCGCGATGCATCGCACGAGCTTGCCCTGGGCGGGATCGAGCTGCGCGTGCAGGCCGCGCAGCGTGCCCTGACGCGAGCGCGAGTGATTGTCCTGCACGAACGGCGCGGTGATGCCGTGCTGCGCGTAGCGCTCGGCGCGGTAGGTCTCGAGGAAGAAGCCGCGCTCGTCCTGGTGGACGAACGGCTCGATCAGGAGCACGCCGGGCAGCGGCGTCGCATGCACCTTCATCGCCGCCACGTCCCGCAAGCCGCGGCCAGCGCCCGGTCGAGTGCCTCAACGATCATCCAGGCCACTGTTCGACTCCGCTCGGCTTCGAAGACTCCGCCTCGCTGCGCGGGGCTTGCCGTCACCGCGGCTCGAGCGCGATGCGCGTCAGATAAGCGCCGTAGCCGTTGGTCTTCATCTCGGCGCCGAGCCGCAGCAGCTGTTCGGTGTCGATCAGGCCCAACCGCCACGCGATCTCCTCGATGCACGCGATCATCAGGCCTTGCCGCTCTTGCACGGCCTGGATGTATTGCCCCGCCTGAAGCAGCGATTCGTGCGTGCCGGTGTCGAGCCACGCGAAGCCGCGGCCGAGCAGCTCGACGTGCAGCGCGCGGCGCTCCAAGTAGGCGAGGTTCAGATCGGTGATCTCGAGCTCGCCGCGCGCGGACGGCTTCAGCGCCGCGGCGATGTCCGTGACGTCGCGGTCGTAGAAGTAGAGCCCGGTCACCGCCCAGTTCGACTTCGGCTGGCGCGGCTTCTCCTCGATCGAGAGGGCGCGGTTCTGTGCGTCGAGCTCGACGACGCCGTAGCGCTCGGGGTCGCGCACCCAATAACCGAACACGGTGCTGCCTTGCTCGCGCGCGCCCGCGGCGCGCAGCGCCTCGGTCAAGCCGTGTCCGTAGAACAGGTTGTCGCCGAGCACGAGCGCTGCGGGGCCGCCCGCGAGGAACGAGCGCCCGATCGTGAACGCCTGCGCGATGCCCTCGGGGCGCGGCTGCGCCGCATACGAGATCGAGAGCCCGACGCGCGAGCCATCGCCTAACAAGCGCTGGAACGCCGGCTGGTCGCCGGGCGTCGTGATCACGAGCAGGTCGCGCAGGCCGGCGAGCATCAGCACCGACAGCGGGTAGTAGATCATCGGCTTGTCGTAGACCGGCAGCAGCTGCTTCGAGACGCCGCGCGTGATCGGGTAGAGCCGAGTGCCCGTGCCGCCCGCGAGCAAAATGCCGCGTCTCGTCATCCTCGCCTCCCGACCCGTCAGCTCACGGGAGAAATTGCGCCACGTTCGCGAGCTTGCGCGGCAGGTACTCGTCGATCACGTAGTTCAGTCCCCACTTCGCGAGAGCTTGCTGTTCGGCGCGCACGCCCATTTGCAGAAGATCGTTCATCGCCTTTTGCCAGGCTTTGTGCGCCTTGAAGAATGGATCGTTTTTCAGCGCATCGCGCGCGCGCTTGATGTCGACGTCGAGCAGCGGGTGGGTCGGCAGCTGGTAGTCGCGGATGTCCTGCGGCGTGACGCCGAGAAAGCGCGCCCGCGGCACGCAGAAGAACTGGGAGAGGTGCGCAGCGTTGCCGGAGCCCACCTTCAGCGTGCGATAGATGTTCGAGATCCCGTAGGGATCGCAGTCGACGAATGCGTAGACCGGGATCCGAGATTCGTCGGAGAGCTTGCGGATGAAGCGGCGCGTCGCGCGCGTCGGCACGCCGGCCAGTGAAACCAAGATGCAGTCCGCCGTCTGCCAGAACTTGTGGCTCTGGAGGCGCTGGAACACGCCGCCGGTCTCGATCGCGAGGATGAACTTCGCGTCGGTCTCGAACGAGAGATGCTCGACGGTCGACGGGATCGAGTACGCGCCGCTGCCGAAGCGCGTGCAGTCGATGCGCTCGACCTCGCCGGTCTCGCGATCGGGGTCGAGCACGATCAGATTGCCCGCGACCGCGCCGCCGTGCTCGTCGGGAATGAAGCGGAGCTGCTCACGCGAGAGTCCGCGCACCGAGAACATCGCCTCGATGTCGTCCATCACCGCGTCGCTCTCGGTCTGCTCGTCGAAGCGCGCGTCGCTCCAGTTCTTGGATTGGTAGTAAGCGTCGCGCTTGGTCGCGAAGTCGTTCGTCTCCACGAGCTGCTTCGAGAGCCCCATCATGCGCAGCGTCTGCGCGAAGCTCTTGACGGTGTTCACCGTGAGCGTGCGCGTCTTCTTCTGCGTGCCGATCTCGAAGTAACCCTTCTTTTCGGCGTACTTCACGTTCGCGAGCGAGCGGATCGGGAACGCGAGGTCCGGCTTGCCGCGCTTGTTCACCTGGGTGTGCACGACGGACGCGCTGTCGCGGATCGCGGCGACCGTCACGTCGTCGAGCGCGGAGTTCTTGCGGCGCACCTCCTCCGCGCGTTTCGCCGCGTCCTTGTCGCCGCCGCTCGCCGCCGGCTTCTTCTTCGCCGCCGCTTCCGCCTTCGCTTTCTTCGCGGCCATCACACTCTCCGGCTCTTCTCGAGCATGTGCGTGAGGTTGGCGACGACCTTGTCGCGCTCCTTGTCGTCGAAGCCGAGGATCTCCTGCAAGCCGATCGCGACCTGCGGCAGGTACTTGTCGATGTACGAGCGCTTCTTCGCCTCGTCCGCCTCGCGCCGGCGCTTGCGAATGAACATCGCCACCTGGCGGCCACACTCCTGCAGCGCGAGGCGCATCTCCTTGATGATCTCGTCGTAGTGCGCGATCGCCTCCTTGCTCTCGGAAGTGAACGGCACCCAGACGCTCGCGATGTGGATCATCACCAGCATTGGACCGACCGGCAGCGCGCCCTTCGGCTGCTGCAGCTGGTACGAGCGCCAATCCGTGCTCATCACGGCGCGCGTCGCCGCGCAACCTCCCTGCTGGTACTGGAGCGGCACGCGATTCGCGAAGCGGAACAGCGTGATCGTCTCCTCCGCCGGCAGACTGCCGCCGTAGGCGAGTCCCGCTTCGATCAGGAACGGATTGCCGCGATAGACGGCCGGCTTGCGCGTCACCGAGGCGTAGAAGTCAGCCTGCACCTCCTGCTTCAGCGCGCGCTCGATCAGCGTCTCACCGATCGGCGCGATGCAGTCGGTTGGCGGCGCCATGATCTTGGTCGCCTGGATCGCGCGGTGGAGCTTCTCCGCCTCTTCGCGCGTGATCTCATGCGGGCGCCGGTTGCTTTTCACGTTGGCGCGCTCGCAGATCTCGTCCGCGAGCCTGCCGCTGACGCGCGAGAAATCCTGCTGGAGGCAGCTGCGCAGATTGCGCGCCTGCGTGTCGCGGAACATCTGCATCAAGACGCCGAGCTCGACCCCGTACGGGTGGGGCTTGATCTCCGCCGTCTCGGGCGGCAGCTCCTTCGTGACGCGGTCGAACAGGATCACGCCATTCGACTTCTCAGGGCTCGGCGGCAGGTACTCGATCTTCGCGTGCGGATTCGCGAGCGAGATCTGCCGCACGTAGGCGTCGACCGATTGCTTGCCGCCGCGATAGGCGCCCTCGAGCTCGATCTCGACGCGCGTGCCGTGCACGTGGTGCCAGTCGACCGTTTCCTCACGCGTGACGCGCGGGTCGTTCGTCTTCGTGTCGATCACGAGCTCGAACAGATGTGCCGGCTTCTTGTCGCCGGTGCGCGTCACGATGCGGACGGGCTTACCCGTCGTCAGCAGCCCGTACATGCCGGCCGCGCTGATGCCGATGCCCTGCTGCCCACGGCTCTGGCGCAGCCGATGGAATTTCGAGCCGTAGAGCAGGCGGCCGAAGATCTTCGGCACTTGCTGCTTCACGATGCCGGGGCCGTTGTCTTCGACCGCGACGCGGAAGCGTGTCTCCTCGAGCTGCACGATCTCGACGCGGATATCGGGGACGATGCCCGCCTCTTCACAGGCATCGAGCGAGTTGTCGACGGCTTCCTTGACCGTGGTGAGCAGCGCCTTCGCGGGATTGTCGAAGCCGAGCAGGTGGCGGTTCTTCGCGAAGAACTCCGACACCGAGATGTCGCGCTGCTTCTTCGCCATGTCGGCCGCGGTCGCGGCACTGCGCGCCTTCGGCGCTCGCCGACGGCCGGCGCGGTCGTCGCTGGCGATCTCCACTTCGTCGTCGTCCGCAGCCGCGCTCGCGGTTACGGGCTCACTTGCAGCCGCGGCGTCGGTGGCCGCGCCCGGCGCGAACAGGCTCCCCTGCCGGTTCATTTCCAGCTCCCCCCGAGCGGCGGATGATGCTGGCCGCTTCCGCCGGATCAAGGCCGCGGCGCGGAGGCGGGCCGATCTTCCACGCGATTCCGGGGACCGCTCGTCGCCGGCGAAGAGCTCGGCGCGTCTCGCTGCGCTCAGGCGAGCGCGAGCTTTTGGCCGCGGAAGTTCCCGATCAATCGCACGCGACCGCTTCGGAGCAGCTCGATGACGGAGCTCACCACCTCGCGGTCGTCGTCGGTGAGCTCGCCGAGCGTGGTCACGAGCTCGAGCAGCGTCGTCTCGACGACGGCATCGCCGTCCAGTTCCTGGGCCGTCCGCACTCTCGCCGCCGCTGCTGACGTCCGCATCGCTCCTCCTCTCACCCCGTGCATCGATAGATGCAGCGCGCGTGCCATCTGTTCACCGTCGCCACCACAATGGTCGGAATCGAGTAACCCTCCGTTCCTCCACCGGTTTCTGAGGTGGGGCGGCGGGCGCTGCCCGCCGGGGCATGACGAAATTCGGCCGCTGCGCCCGAATTTCGACAGCGCGTGAACGGCCGGCGGCTACGGCGCGCCGGTTTCGGCGCCCTCCGCCGCCGAGTCCCGCAGCCCGATCGCCTCGGCCATCGCAGTCGGGCCGACCCGCGCGTCGCCCGCGAGATCGGCGATCGTGCGCGCGACGCGCAGCACGCGATGCGCCGCGCGCGCGGAGAGCCCGAAGCGATCGACGGCGCGTCCGAGCAGCGCGCGCGCGTCGGGCGTCGCTGCCGCGACGTCGTGCAGCGCGCTCGGCGGAATCTCGCTGTTGGTCGCGAGCCCGCGCGGCGCGAGACGCCGCGCCTGTCGCTCGCGTGCACGCAGCACGCGCTCCCGGACCGCCGCGCTCGTCTCGCCTCGCACGGGCGAATCGAGCTCGCGGAACGGTACCGGCCGCACCGGCACGTGCAGGTCGATGCGGTCGAGCAGCGGGCCCGAGAGGCGCGACGCGTAGCGCGCGAGCTGATCGTCGTCGCAGCGGCAGTCGCGCACGCCGCTCTTGTGCCACCCGCACTCGCACGGGTTGCAGGCTGCGATCAGCAGGAACCTCGCGGGCAGCGCGACGCGCAGCTGCGCGCGCGCGAGCACGATGACGCCCTCCTCGAGCACCTGACGAAGCGCCTCGAGGCAGCGTCGCTCGAACTCGGGCAGCTCGTCGAGGAAGAGCACGCCGCGATGCGCCAGCGTCGCTTCGCCCGGCTGTGGTGGCGAGCCGCCGCCAAGCAGCCCCGCGCGGCTGGCGGAGTGGTGCGGCGCGCGAAACGGGCGCGCGAACGCCAGCGAAGCGCCGGGCTCGAGCATCCCGGCCGCGCTGCGAATGCGCGCGACCTCGAGCGCCTCGTCGATCCGCAGCGGTGGCAGAATGCCGGGGAGCGCGCGCGCGAGCAGCGTCTTTCCCGCGCCGGGCGCTCCGCGCAGCAAGAGACCGTGCGCGCCCGCGGCGGCGACTTCGAGCGCGCGCTTCGCGTGCGCTTGCCCGCGAATCATCGCGAGATCGGGCTCGTAGCGATTCGCGTCTTCTCGTGCGGGAGGCGCCTCGGCTGCGGAGAGCTCGCGCGCTCCGTGCAGCCACGCGAGAACGTCGGCGAGCGATTCCGCGATGCGCGGCTTCGCCTCGCTCGCGAGCGCGACTTCCGCCGCGTTCTCGGCGGGCGCGACGATGCGCGTGCAGCCCGTGCGCGCGAGCGCGAGCACCTGTGCGAGCGCGCCGCGCACGGGGCGAATGCGACCGTCGAGCGCGAGCTCGCCGATCAGTCCGAGCCCGCGCGTCGCTTCCCACGGCACCGCCGCAGCCGCTGCGAGGATTCCGATCGCGATCGGGAGGTCGAGGCCGGCGCCCGACTTGCGCAATGAAGCCGGCGCGAGATTCACGGTGAGGCGGCGGTTCGGAAAGCGATGTCCGACGGCGGCGATCGCTGCGCGCACACGCGCCGCGCTCTCGCGAACCGCAGCCTCGGGGAGGCCGACGATGTCGACGCGCGGCAGCTGCGAGCTGATCCGCACCTCGACCTCGACGGGAACGCCGTCGACGCCGACGAGCGCACCGCCGAGAACGCGCGGCACGCGGACGTTCGCCTCGTCCTCGTGCGCGGATTCCGCTTCGAGCACCGCCGCGAGCGCGCGCTCATCCAGCTCGTCGTCGGGGGACGTCGAGTTTTCCACTGGGCGCCGCCTACGGGACGGTGGGGTGAGGCGGCGAGAGTTGAAGGCAGGGCCCGCTTTCGCGAACCCTGCCTTCCACCCTTGAGAAGCCCCGCCAGGGATGGGGCATCTGGGAGGTAGGTGGTTCGCACCGACGGAAAGTGTCACCCGTTCTGGTGAATCTGAGCGCACCCGCGGCTGCGCGCGTCGACGACGCCGGTTCGTGCTGCCTAGCTTGCGCGCGTGAATCGCGCCGCACCGCTCCCGTGGATTTGGCTCGTCGCCGCGGCCTGCGGCGCGGCCGGCTGCGGAGGCGGAGCGGCTGCGCCGCAGCTGCCTGCGGCGGCCTCCGCGCAGTTCGAGGGCGAGCGGGCGCGCGCAATCCAACGCGAGCTGGTTGCGCTCGGTCCGCGGCCCGCGGGCAGCGACGCCCTCGAACAGGCGCGCCAGTGGGCCGCTGCGCTGGAGAGCAGCGCACGCGCGTCTCCGAACGAAATGCGAGTCGTGCTGCTCGCGCCCCTCTCGACGCGCGATGACGAACGCGGCCTCGAGGCCTCGAGCGCTGCAATCGCCGCGGCGGCGGAGGCCGCGCGCGCGCTCGTCGCCGGAGGAGCTCCGGTCGCGCTCGCGCTCGAAGACGATCTCGCGCTGCCGTTCGAGACGCAGCTCACGAATTCGCCGCTCGTGATCTCGATTCCACGCGGCTGCGGCATCCCCGAACGGCGAGATCTGCTCTCGCACCGCGTGCTGCGCGAGCGCTTCTTCCGAATCGCTCGGGGCTCGGAAGCGGCGCCCGCATTCGTGGAGGCGGACGCCGGCCAACGGGACGTGATCGCGGCGGGCGGTCTCCGCGTCGTGGCACTGGATGCGCCGTCGCGCGAGGGCCGCTGCGATGCCGCTGCGCTCGGTCCGGCGCTCGTCGCCTTCGTCAGGGATGCTGTCTCGCTACTCGCTCGTCACGGGATGAATTCGGACGAGATCGCTACGTCTCACGCGAGACCCGAGGCGCCCCGCGCGCCGCAAAGGAGTTCGCCATGAACCGCTTCACCCAGACCACGGGCGTGCTGCTCGGCGCCGTCGCCACGCTCGGACTGCTCGCGAGCTGCGCGACGCAGACGGGCACCGTGATGGACGACAAGCGCGCGCAGGGCGCGCTGATCGGCGCCGCTGCGGGCGCTGCGACGGGCGCCGCCGCCGCGCGCAACAACGCCAAGGGCGCGGGCTACGGCGCGCTGATCGGCGCGCTCGGCGGCGCGGCGATCGGTCACTACCTCGAGAACAAGGAGCGCGCGGCCCAGGAGCTCGACGCGATTCCCGACGCGAACGTCGAGATCGAAGGCGACTCGGTCGTCGTGACGTTCGCAGGCGAGGTCATGTTCGACTCCGGCTCGCGCAATCTCTCGCCGGGCGCGATGTCGCGGCTGGACTCGGTCGCCGCGACGATCAACCGCTACCCGGATTCGGACGTGATCGTGAAGGGTCACACCGATTCGCAAGGCGCCGAGGACGCGAACTTGCGGCTCTCGGAGGATCGCGCGCTCATGGTGAAGAATCAGCTCGTGGTGAAGGGCGTGGATCCGGGCCGCGTGACCACGCTCGGCTTCGGCGAGAGCCAGCCGCTCGTGACGAACGCGACGCCGGAAGGCCGCGCGCAGAATCGGCGCGTCGAGATCGAGCTGCGCCCGGCGCGCATCGCACGGCAGTAGCGCGAAGCGCGCAGTGACGCGCGACGCCCAGGGAGCGCCCCGTTGCGCGCGATTCGCCGCGGCAGCGGGGCTGCTGCTTTGCGCGCAGGCCGCGCGCGCGGAGACATCGCCCGTCCAGCTGCGACTCGAATCACCGATGCCGGGGGCGCGCGTCGAGGGTTTCGTGCACCAAGCGCGCATTGCGGGCAGCGCGCTCGCCGACGCCGCGGACGCGAGCGTGTTCGACGTGATGCTCGTGATCGACGTCTCGCACTCGACGCGCACGGCGAGCGGCGGCGACATCGACGGCGACGGCGTGGTCGGTGTCAACCCGCAAGCGGAAGGCCTCGGGGCGTTGTTTCCTCCGGACGTCCGCAGCACGGATTTGCAGGACACGATTCTCGACGCTCAGGTGCGCGCCGCGCGCAAGCTGCTCGAGGATCTCGATCCGCGGCGCGTTCGCGTCGGCGTCATCACGTTCTCGGGCGAGGTCGATCCCACAACGGGCAGGCGCCTCTCCGACGCCCAGGTCGACGCGGCCGTGGAGATTCCGCTCACGGGGGACTACGACGCCGCGCGCAACGCTCTTGCCGGAGTGCTCGCGCGCGGGGCGCATGGCGCGACCAATTTCTCCGCGGGCATTCTGCTCGCGGTCACCGAGCTCGGCGGCCTGACCGGCGCGCGCAGCCGGCCGCGGCCGGACGCGAAGAAGGTCGTGCTGTTTCTGACCGACGGGCTGCCGACGTTCCCGATCGGGAAGGGCACCGTCGTCGACGCCGGAGACAAGGAGGCGGCGCTGCGGGCGGCGGAGCTCGCGCGCAGCGCGGGCATCTCGATCAACACCTACGCGCTCGGACCCGAGGCGCTGAAGTACAACGACGTGACGACCGAGATCGCGCGCGTCACGCGCGGCCAATACACGCCGGTGCAGAGCCCGGACGACGTGATCGCGCTGCTCGCGGGCACGACGTTCTCTGACGTCGAGGACGTCGTGTTCACGAACCTGACGACCGGCGATTTCTCGACCGACGTGCGGCTGACG
>DASTOI010000709.1:0-3002 GCA_035762585.1 Myxococcota bacterium | reverse complement strand
CGCGCCGAGCAGGTCGATGCGGTAGGGCGTGAGCTTCAGCACGCCGTAGCTCGGGTCGGTCACGCCGCCTTTCCAGAACAGCGCCGGGTCGTAGCCGACCGGCGGCGGCGCGGTTCGGATCAGCTCCCAGACGCGCCGCTTCGTCGCGTCGTCGTCGCACCACTCCGCAGTCGCCTGCACCATCGCGGTGTCGTGCTGCGGATCCCAATAACCGAGCGACACGTTCGCGTTCGCGGCGAGATGCTTCGTCTTCAGCGTGTGCCGGCCGGTCGCGATCCAGCCCGTCCTGCCCTCCCACACGGGATGCAGTATGCGCGAGAACGGGCGGGCCTTCGCGTCGATCGTCGTCGCCGTGCACCACACGATGCGGCGCACGCGCTCGTCGAACGCGTTCGCGATCTCGTCCCAGCTCGCCATCGTCGCCTCCTCCACCGCGCGCCGCTCAGCGCACGGCGAGCTTCACGCGGATCTCTTTGTGCGAGTTGTTGAGGTTCGAGCGCATCCGGCGCACCGGCCCGGCGAGCTCGAAGCCGGAGAAGCGCGCGAAGAACTCCTCCCAGAACACGCGCGCCTCGAGCCGCGCGAGCTTCGCTCCGAGGCAGAAGTGCTCGCCCCAGCCGAACGCGAGATGCGGGTTCGGATCGCGGCGGATGTCGAAGCGGAACGGATCGCGGAACACGCGCTCGTCGAAGTCTGCCGACGTGTAGTGCAGCACGACCTTCTGGCCCGCGAGGATCTTGTGGCCCTGGAGCTCGACGTCGCGCGTCGCGGTGCGGCGGAAGTAGTGGACCGGCGTCGTCCAGCGCAGCATCTCCTCGATCGCCGTCTCGAGCCCTGCCGGCTCGCGCTCGAGAGTGCGGTAGGCCTCGGGATGCTCGAGGAACGCCACCAGCGTGCCGGTGAGCAGCGTCCGCGTGGTCTCGTTGCCCGCGACGATCAGCTGGATGAACAGGCTCGCGAACTCGACCGGCGTGATCGCGGCCTCGCCCGGCGCGTTCATCAGCAGCGAGATCAGGTCGGCGCCGCCCTTGCCGGCGCGTTCGCTCGCGAGCTGAAAGCCGTAGGCGCCGAGCTTGAAGCTCGCGTTGCCCGACGACTTCTCAGGGTCGAGCTCGGGGTCGTCGCGCCCGATCACGCGATCGCCCGCTTCGACGATCCAGCCGCGATCCGCTTCTGGAATCCCGAAGATCTCGCAGATCACTTGCAGCGGGAGCTGCGCCGCCATTTCATGCACGAAGTCGCACGTGTCGTGCTCGGCCGCCGCAGTCATTACGGCCCGCGCCCGCTCGCGCAGGAACGGCTCCATGCGCCCGACCAGCCCCGGCGTGAAACCGACCAGCACCTTGCGCCGCACCTCGCGATGCCGCGGCGGATCCATCGCGAGCAGCTGGCCGCGCATCTGCGCGAGGCGCTGCGGCTCGAGATCCTCGATCACGACGCCGCCGAGCTCGGCGGAAAAGGTCGCGGGATCGCTCGACGCCTCGATCACGCCGTCGTGCCGCGACAGCAGCCAGAAGCCGCCGCCGTCCGGCGTCGGATGCCAGTGCACCGGCGCGTGCTCGCGCAGGAACGCGAACTTCTCGTGCGGGAACGCCGTCTCGTACTGCAGCGGGTCGTAGACGTCGAGCGTGGCGAGGTCGAACGCAGCGGGCATGCGATCTCCGAGGCGAGGCGCGCGACACTATCTCAGCCGCGCGCGCGGCGGTCCCGCCCCGCCGGGTGCGGTGCGCCCCAGTCTCCTTAATCAGCTCGCGGCTCAGAGCGCCTCGCTCACCAGCGCCGTCACGCTGAGCCCGCCGTGCTTCGTCGTGAACGCGGCGCGCAGCGGAAGGCCCGTGCGGCGCGCGAGGCGCACGTCGTGCGCGAGGAGCGCGACGCGCCAACCGCCTGGCAGCCGCGCCGCGCGGTGGCCGAACGCCTGGTAGAGCGTCTCGAGCTTCCGCGCTTCGGAAACGCGCCGGCCGAACGGCGGATTCGTGACGAGCACGCCGCGCTCCGGCCCGCTTGCGGGCGCGTCGAGCCATGGCTGCTTCGTGACGGCGCAGCGCGAGAACGCGATCGCGTGCGCCACGTCGGCCCGCTCCGCGTTCGCGCGCGCCGCGGCGATCGCGCCGTCGTCGCGGTCGCCCGCGACGATGCGCGGCGCCGGCGCGCCGCTGTGCGAAGCGGTCGCCACTGCGCGCCACGCGTTCTCGTCGAACAGCGCGAGGTGCCGGAGCGCGGGCTCGCGCAGCCGCCCCGGCGCGAGCCCGAGCGCGAGCGCCGCCGCCTCGATCGCGATCGTGCCCGAGCCGCAGAACGGATCGAGCAGCGCGTCCGCGCCGGTGAATCCGCTCGCGAGCACGAGCGCGTGCGCGACGTCCTCGCGCAGCGGCGCCTTCGCGGCCGCGAGCCGATAACCGCGCCGATGCAGCGGCGTGCTCGTAGCCTCGAGCGAGAGCGTGCAGACGTCGCGCTGAAACCGGACGCCGACGTGCGCGGCGGCCTCGTTCGCGCTCGTTACGGCGGGCGGCGCGCTGCGCAGCTCCGCCGCGATCGCGCTCCGCACGCGCTCGGCGATCAGGCCGGTGTGATAGACGCGCGAGGCGCGGCTGCTCGCGCGCACCGCGAGCGAAACTTCCGGGCGAAGCCACTCCCGCCACGGCAGCTCGCGCGACTTGCGCTCGAGCTCGCCGGGCGCGCGGCAGCGAAACTCGGCGAGGCGCAGCGAGAGATGGCTCGCGCAGCCGAGCCACAGGCAGGCGCGCATCGCGGCGCGCGCGTCGCCCGTGAACGCGACGCCGCCGGCGAGCGCGCGCGGCTCCTCTCCGAGCGCCGCGATCTCGCCCGCGAGCAGCGCTTCGAGCCCCGGCTGGCACGCGACGAACAGCTCGAAGCGAGGCGCCATGCGCGCACGTTATCCGCAGCTCAGGCGCGCTGCGTCACCCCAGCGTGAAGCGATGGCCCGCCGTGTAGCCGCCGTCGACCGGCAGCGTGACGCCGGTGACGAAGCTCGCCTCGTC
>DASTOI010000708.1:0-2174 GCA_035762585.1 Myxococcota bacterium | reverse complement strand
AGAGCGTGGGCTGCTCGTGCAGGTGGTTGTAGTTGTCCGCGACGCGCGCGACCTCGGGCGGCAGCGAGAGCTTCGCGCCGGTGCGCGAGAGCTCGGCCATGTCGACGCGCGCTCGCTGCATCGCGGGGATGCGCGTTGCGTACATCCACACCCACATCACGAACGTCCACGCGACCAGCGCGAGCACCGGCCCAATCATTCCGTGGTCGAGCACCGAGATCTCCTTCGCGTGAGCGCGCGGCCGAGGCTGGAGCAGCCGGGCCTGCCGCTGCAAACCGCCGCGCGATCACGACTCGGGAGGTGCCTCGCTCCACTCGCCGCCGCCAGCGTCGTCGAGCTCGTTCGGCGTGGCCGATGCGGATCCTGGCTCGGGGTCCGCGGGCGCGCCGCGCGGAGCGTCCTCGCTGGCTTCGAGATGCGCGTAATCAACGAAGATCGGGCTCGACCACGCGCGTTCCTCGACGTCGCCGAGCCGGTCGTCGTCCGCGCCGAGCGGCGCCGCGTCGATCTCCGTGCAGGCGCCCTGCGCATCGCGCTTGCAGCCGAGCCTCTTGCCGTTGACGGCCGGCGTCGGTTCCTCGATCGCGCGCGCGTAATAGACCGCATCGCGCGCGCGCACGGTGAACTCGTCGTCCGTGAGCTCGACGCTGCAGCCGGCCGCGTTCGCCTCGCACGTGAACGTGCGCCAGGGATCCTCGATCAGCGCGTCGACCGGCTCGCCCGGAACTTGTTGGGGGCGAATGCGCACGACCTCGATGCGCGTGATGCGGTGGCGCTCGTCGCTCGGGTGGAAGCACTCGCCGCGGCACAGGCGCGCGAGCCGCTCGGCGGGCAGCCCGCTCGCGGTGAACGGCGGGCAGCCCGGCAGCTGTTTCTGCGAGCCGATCGCGCGCACGCGGAAGCGCGGCGCGTGGCGCAGGCGGATCTCGCTGCCCATCGGGCGCGGCGCTCCGCCGGGCGCGTTCACGAGATCGAACCAGAGCAGCGTTCGCTGGCCGCTCGTGCCGTAGACCTCGCGCCGCGCGAGCGCGTCCCAGATCGCGCCGCGGTCGCGCGCGGGGGCGTGCACGGCGACGAGCCCGCCCGTGAAGAGCATCGAGCCGATGCGGTCGTCCGGCGGCCCGTCACGCCCCGCCAAGAGGCCGGCGTCCTGTACCTCGCTGGCGCGTTCGGCGCGCGCGGGCAGCGAGCGCGAGGCATCCCAGTCGCTGCGCGGCGGGGCGCCGCCGCGCTGGCCGTCCACCATCAGCGGGCGCGCGAATTCCTTGTAGCCCGTTCCCGCCCGCGCGCTGTGGATGTCGCTCGCCGCGATGAACCCTAATCGGTAGCGCCACGGCTGCTCCGGGTTGCCGAAGCTCGTGAGCGCGAGCAAGTACTGCACGCTGAGCAGCGGCCGCAGCTGGAACGCGGGTAGGAAGCAGTCGCGACACTGGCCGGCGTCGCCCCAGTCGTCGCCCGACGCGAAGGGCACCACGCGCTCGTTCGCGCGGCCGGGCGCAAGCGAGGCTTGCTCGCGCGCGTCGGCTGCGCGCTCGGCGCACTCCTCCGCGCTCTCGCCCGCCGCGAGACAGCGGCGCTCGACGATCTCACCGGCACGCCAGCAGGTCGGCACGTAGTCGGGCGTCGGCGAGGGACAAACGATCGCGCCCTGCGCGTCGCGCTCGAGCGGACGCCAGCTCCGGTACTCCTCGCTGTTCCCGTGCCCCGAGTACACCTCGATCAGCCGCTGCAGGTTCGCGTCGTGGTCAGAGGCGCCGAGCTGTGTCTGCCAGCTCGCGAGCGGCGCGGCGGTGAAGCCCCACGCGGTGCCGTGCGGAATCACGAGCGCGGCGCTGCCCCAATCGCGCAGCTTCGAGAACAGCTCGCCGGGCGTCGCGGCGCTCTCCATGCAGTCGCGCGGCAGCTCGCGCGTGGGCACGCCCTCCGGACAGCGCTCGGCGTCGCGCCACTCGGTGAGATGGCGCGCGAAGCCGTGCATGCGCGCGTCGCCGAGATTCGCGAGCACCATCAGCGTCCGGCGCGGCAGCGAGGCCGCGATTGCGCGCACGCGCGAGCCGGCCGCGCTGATCGGGCGCGCGGGGATCGCCTCGTCGGCGAGATCGCGCAGGATCACGTTGCGGTGTCCGTAATGACTCTCGGGAGTCTCGCCGACCTGCGTCCACTCCCAGCCGAGG
>DASTOI010000707.1:0-5539 GCA_035762585.1 Myxococcota bacterium | reverse complement strand
TTGCGGTAGTCGTCGAGCACGAACTCGACGTGCGAGCCGACGCCCTGCTTCGCCGCCTGCTCGCGCGCCCAGCTCAGCTGCTCGGGCGAGACGTTGAACGCGCGCACCTCGGCGCCGTAATGCTTCGCCATGTGGATCGCGAGCGCGCCCCAGCCGCAGCCGAGCTCGAGCACGCGCTGGCCGGGACGCAGCCGCAGCTTGCGGCACACGTGATCGAGCTTCGCGAGCTGCGCCTGCTCCAGGGAGAGCTCGGGCTGCGCGAAGTATGCGCACGTGTAGACCATGCGCGGGTCGAGCCAGAGCGCGTAGAACTCGTTGCCGACGTCGTAGTGGTGGCGCGCGTTGCCCGCAGCGCGGCCGAGCGCTTGGCGCCACGCACCCGGTGCCCCGGCGCGCAGCAGCCGGTGCAGCGCTCCGGTGAGCCCGCCGCGGCTCGCCGAGCCATCGGTTCGGCTCAGGAAGTCGATCAGCGAGCCCTCGATCGCGATGCGCCCCTTCGCGTACAGATCGCCGAGCGCGAAGTCCGCGTCGAGCGCAAGCGCGAGCGGCGCGCGTGGATCGCGAAAGCGCAGCGTCGCGACCGCCTGCGACCGCGGGGGGCCGACGGCGCCGCCGTCGCACAGCTCGAAGCGGACGTCGGCCGCGCCGAGCGCGCGATGGAGCCGGCGCGCCACGGCGAGAGCGAGCCGATCGGCTGCTCGCTGCGCCGAATCGCGCAGCGCGTCATCGCTGCCAGCGGGTTCGGCCGTGTCATGAGCGTGCTGCGGCGCATGCCGCTGGGAGGGTGGAAGGAAGGCGTCCGAGGGATCCAGAGCAGAAGAGTCGCGGCGTCCGATCGCTTCCTGGGGCATGTGAGCTCCTTCGCCAACCCCCCGACGACGTGCATTTCGTATGCCGCAGCGCAAGCCGCGCTGCTCCGGCGCGATTGCGGATTCTCCCATGGCCTGAGGCGATCTGGGCATTCACGCTCGCGCTGTCACAATGCGCCGCGCATGAGCCACGTTCGCACGCTGAGCCTAATTGCGCTGCTGGCGCTCTCGGGCGGCCCCGCCCGCGGAGAGGCGGCGCCGGCCCGTTTTCCGCTACCGCCGCAGCGCATCGACGTCGCCTATCCGACGCGCGGCTGGCCGCGCGGCGACCCGCAGCGCGCCGACCACATCGCGATCGAGGTCGCACTCGGCAAGCTGTTCGCGAAGCGCAGCGCGGCCGGCGTCCCGGACACGCGCGCGCTGCTGGTCGTGCAGGACGGCAAGCTCGTCGTCGAGCGCTACGCGCCCGGCTTCGACGCGCGCTCGCGCTTTCGCTCCTGGTCGGCCGGCAAGAGCCTCGCGAACGCGTGGATCGGGCTTCTGGTGCGCGACGGCCGCGTCTCGCTCGACGAGCCGCTCGACGCCCGCAGCTGGCGCGCGCGCGCCGAAGACCCGCGCCGAGCGATTACGGTGCGCGAGGCGCTGCAGATGACGACTGGCCTCGCGAACGAGGACGGAGACGACGGCACCAGCAGCTTCGTCGCTCGCCTTCTGTTCGGGGATCTCTCGGGCGACAGCGCGCTCGGCGCAGCCGAGGTCGCGCCGATCCACGAGCCCGGCACGCATTGGGCGTACTCGACGGGGACGACCCAGCTGCTGGCCCGGCTCGTCGTCGAGCGTGCCGGCGAGGACTGGCGTGCATTCACCCACCGCGAGCTCGACGAGGCGCTCGGGATCCGCTCGCTGCTCGTCGAGTCCGACCGCGCCGGCACCCCGCTCGTCGGCGCATTCGTCTGGGCGAACGCACAAGACTGGGCGCGGCTCGGCCTGCTCTACCTGCGCGACGGGCTGTGGGAGGGCCGGCGCATCCTGCCCGCCGGCTGGGTCGACTTCACGCGCACGCCCGCGCCCGCCCCCAACAACGGCACCTACGGCGCGCACTTCTGGATCAACGCCAAGCCCGGGCCCGATCAGCATCCGCTGTACGACGGCGATCTCGACAGCTTCGAGATGAACGGCAGCGCGGGCCAGTTCGTCGTGATCGTCCCCTCGCGCGACCTCGTCGTCGTGCGCCTCGGCGAGATGAACGCCAGCACGTGGCCGGAGCTGCGCACCGGCCTCGCCGAGCTGATCGAGGCGTTCGCGCCGGCGAGCGCGCCCCGATGAGAAAGTGGGTGATCGGCTTCTTCATCTGGCTCGCGCTCGTCGTCGGCGCCGCGGGCTACGTCGAGCTGAAGCAGCGCAGCTACGTCGGCGGCGGCCTCGCCGCAAAAGAGATCTGCTCCTGCATGCACATCGGCGGCCGCGACTTCGAAGCCTGCCGCGCCGACCTCGCGCCGTTCGAACGCATCGACTGGCTCCAAACCTCGCCGCTCCCCGACGGCCCCGGCGTCCAATCGGGCCTGCGCGGCTTCGAGCCTCGCATCGCGCGATTCGAGGAAGGCAAAGGCTGCACGCTCGAGCCGTAAGTGAGCGCGACGCGTCGGACGCCTGCGCCGACCCAACGAGTCGCGGGCGAGGAGCATCAGCGCCTTCGCGAGCCCCGCCAGTGCCGCGGCTCTGCCGATCAGGGGCCCTCGAGAGCCGGTGAGCGTCGATCTCGTCGCGCGCGTCAACTCGCCACCTCTGCGAACCGAAGGAATCTCGCGACTAGGACGGTGGAGGCCCTGATGAGAAGGCAACTCGACGTTGCGTGCGGATGGGCAGGCGCACTCGTTGCGCTGTTCTGCTTGGTCTTCACGCCGATTTCGGTGCGCGCCGAGGAGGTGTGGAGTCCGAGCGAGGAAGAGATGGCCGCAGTGGGCGGGCCGCTGCAGGCGCTTGCCGCCCTGCGATCCGAGCTCGAAACGGGCCCGATCAATCTCTGCGGGCTCGTGGCGGATCACACAAATCGGACCCAGCTCATGGCAAGCGCAACTGGAAACGCCGTCACGCTCCGGTGCTCGGGGTTGGGTGAGCCGGTCGTGTTGACCTACCGGCAGCGCGCCCTGTTCGGCCTGGATGCAGTTTCGCGAAGCGATCGGCTGATGCTGTGCGAGACGCGCGATGGCGGCGCCATTTACGCGCGTCAGTACTCCAGCGACGAATGGTCTTGCATCAATACGGCCGGCAAGTACGGCCGTTACGACCGCGATCGCCTGCGGCGGTTCGTGACCGCCTGGACGTACTTGTCGCGCGCCGCCGGGACGCAGCCGCCTGATGAGGCGAGCACACGCGCGGCCGTAATGAGCGCGCCGGCGCTCACGCCTGAGATCGAGGAGACGCTGCGTCGCACGCAAGTCCAGGTGGAGCTGGCGATCCGCGAGAATCGTCTGCTCGACGCGGCCGGCCTTTACAGCGCTGCGTTGAACGCGACGCCGAATTGGTCGGGCGGCCAGTTCAACCACGCGCTGGTGTTGGGCGAGCTCGAGTTCTACCCGAGCGCCGTCTTTCGCATGCGGACCTATTTGGCTCTTTCGCCTGACGCGCCCGACGCACGCGCGGCGCGAGACAAGATCTACGAGTGGGAAGCACGCATCAGCTCGGGAGCGGCCCCCTCGCGTCCGGCAAGCCAATGAGGTTGTGCGAGATCAGAGGGCTCTCCGGCCTGGCGCCACTGTGCGCTGGTGGCAAGCGAGCTCGGCAATGGTGTCGAGGCGATCACCGAGATGCGGCGTTACTCGTCCCTAACACCGAACGCGCCTGATGCGCGCGGCCACCGACGAGATCTACGGCTGGGAGGCGATGCTCCCTGAGCCGCGCTGACGGCCACGCGCCACGCTGCGGGGCACTCGAGATCGGAGTCGGGGAGGACAGGCCATGAGACGGATCTCGCTCCTCGTCGTCGCGGCAAGCCTCGTGGCCGGGGCGGCCGCGGTCACGCACGCACAGTCCGGCGCCGAGGCGAACGCCTGGGCGAAGTGGTGTCGCGAGCAGGGCGGCAGGGTCGAGATCACGGCGTCCAATCCAATCTGCCACCCGGGCAACGGTGGCGGCGGGCCGGGCTTCACCGCGAGCCAGCAAGCGATGCTCGACGTCGCCGGCCAGCTCGGCCACGCATTCGGCGCGGCCATCCGCCAGAGCTTCGTCGATGCGCAGCGCCAAGCGGCGGCCGACGAGATGCGCCGCCGCTGGGAAGCCGAGCAGGCGCGCCAGCGCGCGCAGCAACTCGAGGCCGAGCAACGCGCGCGCAATCAGCAGCTGCTGGCGAGCATGCACGGCGCGGTCGGCGCCGTGGACCTGCGTCCGTCTACATCGAGCACGTCAGGCCCACTACGCATGCGCACGGCCGACGAAATGTTCAGGAGCGATGCGGGCCGCACGTCGCTCGCTGGACGAGGCAGCTCGGGCGCGCTCTTCGCCGCGTTGCAGAGCCGCGACACTGCGCAGGTGGCCCTGGACGAAAAGACCGCGGACCTCGTCGCTGCTCAGCGACTCGTCGCCGAGGCCGAACGCAACGCACGCGATGATCCCGGCGCCTCCGCGGCGCACACGCTGGCTCAGGCTCGCGCATTGCGCGACCAGGCCGAGCGCGAGCGAGAGGCAGCGGAGGCGGCGCTCGCTCGCGCCGAGGCCGGCGTCCATGCGGCCGGCGATGCGCGCCCCGACACGGACGCCTTGAACACCGACGCATCCGTCGTCGACCTGCGCGGCGCCTCCGCGGCGCCGACGCTCGCCACGGCGTTGCCGCAAAGTCTGCCGCGACTTCAAGAAGTGGAGGACTCGCCGGGGCGTGAGAAGTGGACCGAAGGCATGCACGCCGTGATCGACCACGATTGGGCGCGCGCCTCGGATCTGTTCGCGCAGGCGCGCGCGCTCGACCCGAGCAATCAGGCGCTCATCAGCGCCCACTCCCTCGCTGAATTCACGCGCGACCATGCGCCGGATGCCCAGCTGCGCGCGCAGCTGCGACGGCCGACCGAGGCCGATCTCGAGCTGTTGTTTCCGCAAACCGCTCCGGCTGGATCGGGCGGCGCCACGCAAGTTCCCACCGAGGCCGACCTGCAGCTCGTCTTTGCCCAGGACCGAGTCGAGAAATCGCTCGCTGACCTCTTCGACGAGACGATCCTCGAACAGATCGACCGCGATGCAGTCAACGCCGATCTGGCGGCGTCGGCGCGGCGCGAGATCGCAGACGACTTGGCGGTCCAAGCGCTGGTTCGCCTGCAAAGCAACCGCGATGTGGAGGGTGCGATCGCGCTGCTCGACCAAGCTGCGCGGCAAGCACCGGAAGTGCCGAACTATGCGGCTGCGCGTGACGCGCTCAGCGAGGCCAGTCGCCATTCCATGCAGCGCACCCCGCACTGAGCGCCGGCGTCCATTCGAGCGACCCACGCCCGGCCCAGCGACGCCGAGCCGAGGCTCGGAAATCTGCGGACTCGAGCCCCCGCCGGACCGCGCGCCGGCCCCGCCGCGTCCGCGCTGCCCGTAACGAGCAACGCGAACCGCGGGGCCACGACACCGCAACCACGCGCGCGTACTCAAGCGCCCCCTGACCCCGCGCAGCGTGCGGAGCGGTCGGCTCGATGCCGACCGCGACGCAGCCTTCTCCATAACACCTGATCGAGAGCCCACGGCACGAGCGGACGCGG
>DASTOI010000706.1:0-2048 GCA_035762585.1 Myxococcota bacterium | reverse complement strand
GATGATCACCAAGATCACGAGGAGCTCTGTCATGCCGAGTCCGGCGATGCCCAACATGTCGAGCAAGGTGCCGGCCACGCATGGTGAGGTCAAGCCGAGCCCGCGCGCGGCTGGGTGTCCACGCCACGCGCCCGTTTGCCGGTAGCTTGCGCGCGATGTCCATCTTCAAGGCCTACGACATTCGCGGCGTCGTCCCGAGCGAGCTCGACGCGGACGCCGCCTACCGCATCGGCCGAGCGACCGCGCGCTTCCTGCGTGCACGCCGCCTCGCGATCGGGCGCGACGCGCGCACGCACTCGCCCGAGCTCGGCGAGGCGCTCGTGCGCGGCGCGCGCGAGGAGGGCGCGAGCGTGCTCGACATCGGGCTCGCGGCGACGCCGATGCTCTACTTCGCGGTCGACGCGCTTGCGGCGGACGGCGGGATCATGCTCACCGCGTCGCACAATCCGGCGCAGTACAACGGCATGAAGATCTGTGGGCCGAACGCGGTGCCGATCGGCGAGGCGTCCGGGCTGCTCGAGATCGAGCGGATCGCGGGCGCGCTGCCGAGCGAGCCGGGCGCCGCGCGCGGCGGGCGGGAGTGCAAGGACATCGTCGACGCCTACGTGCGGCACGCGCTCGCGGTGGCGGGCGCCGAGCCGGCGCCGCTGCGCGTCGCAATCGACTGCGCGAACGGAATGGCGGCGGTCGGGCTCGAGCCGCTGCTCGCGCGCCTCCCGCTCCAGGTCGAGCGGCTCTACTTCGAGCCGGACGGGCGCTTCCCGAACCATCCCGCCGACCCGCTGAAGCTCGAGAACCTGCGCGACGTGAGCGCCGCGGTGCAGCGCACGGGCGCCGACTTCGGCGTCGCGTTCGACGGCGACGCCGATCGCGCGGTGTTCGTCGACGAGCGCGGCGAGCCGGTGCCCTCGGACCTGATGACAGCCGTGCTGGCGCGCTCACAGCTCGCGCGCGCGCCGGGCGGCACTGTGCTCTACGACCTGCGCTCCAGCTGGGCGACGGCGGAGGAGATTCGCGCGGCGGGCGGCGTGCCGCAGATGTGCCGCGTCGGCCACTCGTTCGTGAAGGCGCAGATGCGCGAGAGCGGCGCGGTGTTCGCCGGCGAGCTCTCGGGCCACTTCTACTTCCGCTTCTCCGATCGGCTCGTCGCCGACGACGGCATCGCGGCGTTCGTCGCGCTCACCGCGACGCTGTCGCGCGCGAAGCGTCCGCTCTCGGAGTTGATCGCGCCGCTGCGCCGCTACTTCGCGAGCGGCGAGATCAACCGCCACGTCGCCGAACCGAAGGGGATCATCGAAGAGATCGCTGCGGAGCACGCGGGCGCGCGCGAGATCTCTCGGCTCGACGGCCTGCTCGTCCGCTACGACGACTGGTGGTTCAACCTGCGGCCGTCGAACACGGAGCCGCTGCTGCGCCTCAATCTCGAGGCGAAGACGCGCGCGCGGATGGAGACCGAGCGCGATCGCCTGCTCGCCCGCATCGGCGGCCGCGCCTAACAGCTCCGAGGCGCGCGCTCAGCTCGGCTGCTTCGCCGACAGCTCGGCGTCGAGCGCGCGCCGGAACTCCTCGATCGGGATCGCGCCCGAGTACGGGACGCCGTTCACGAAGAACGCCGGCGTGCCCGTGACGCCCGCCGCCTGCCCGGCGGCGAGATCGGCGTCGACGCGCGCGCGGGCGCGGCCGTCCGCGACGCAGGCCTCGAACGCGGCGACGTCGAGGCCCGCCTTGGTCGCGTGCGCGACGAGATCCTTCTTCCCGAGCCCGTTTCCCTCGCCGAACAGCTGCGCGTGGTAGTCCCAGAAGCGGCCCTGCTGGTCGGCGCAGACCGCGGCTTCGGCCGCGCCGCGCGCCTGCGGGTGAATGCTCTCGAGCGGGAAGTGGCGGTACTCGAAGCGCACCTTGCCCGCGTACTCGCGCAGGATCTGCTCGACGACCGGCTCGGCGCGGCGGCAGAACGGGCACTCGTAGTCGCTGAACTCGATCACGGTGACGGCGGCGTCGGCGGGTCCTTTCGTGTGGCCCGTCCCGGCGACCGCGACGCGCGGCTG
>DASTOI010000705.1:0-11380 GCA_035762585.1 Myxococcota bacterium | reverse complement strand
GATCTCCGCGACAGCGCGGACAGCATGACGATCGTGCTGCAGCTCGCAGGGCACGAGGTGACGACCGCGTACGACGGCGAGCAGGCGGTCGAGCTCGCGCGCGCCGCGCTGCCCGACGTCGTCGTGCTCGACATCGGCATGCCGAGGCTCGACGGCTACGAGGCATGCCGTGCGATCCGCGCGCTGCCCGGCGGAGAGGGGGTGCTGATCATCGCGCTCACCGGCTGGGGGCAGCCCGACGACCGGCGCAAGGCGCGCGAGGCGGGCTTCGACCATCACCTGACGAAGCCGGTCGATCCGGCGCGACTGCGCGCGTTGATCGCGAGCGAGATTCGCCGAGCCGGCTAGCGAGCGAAGCGCGCAGCGAGGCGGAGTCTTCGGAGCCGAGCGGAGTCGAACAGTGGCTTCCGCGTGCGCTGGAGCCCCAGAGTCGGCCGCCTAGCAAGCGAAGCGCGCAGCGAGGAGGAGTCGTCGGAGCCGAGCGAAATCGAACCGTCAGCGCGGTGCGGACGCCTTCGCGAGGTCGGCGTTCGCCGGACCGTTGATGCGCGTGCCGAGCTTGTCGAAGCGCGAGCCGTGACACGGGCAATCCCAGCTCTCGGCCGCCGCGTTCCACGCGACGATGCAGCCGAGATGCGGGCATACCGCCGAGCGCACGTGAAGTACGCCGTGCTCGTCGCGATACGCGGCGAGCTTCGCGAGGCCTCGGCGGAGGATCGCGCCGCCGCCGTGTGGGATCTCCGCGGCGGAGGCGACCTCGCCGGCGGTCAGCCAATCCGAGTACTGCGCGGCCATGTTCGCGGCCTCGTGCGCGTAGCGGCCGAGCGCGCGCAGTGGCTTGCGCGAAGGGTCGTAGAGCGGTTGCCACGGATTCGTGCGCCCGGCGATCAGGTCCGGAATCAGCAGCCCCGCGATCGTGCCGTGCGTCATGCCGTTGCCCGAATCGCCGGTCACGACGAACACGCGATCGCCGTCGGACGGGTTGCGGCCGATGAACGCGAGGCCGTCGATCGATTCCATCACCTGGCCGGACCAGCGGTGCTCGACCGCCCCCAACGTCTCGAAGCGCTCGCGCGCCCAAGCCTCGAGCCGGCCGTGACGTTCGACGGCGTCGTTGGCTTGGCCGCTCTTGTGGTCCTCGCCGCCGCCGACGAGCCAGTCGAACGGCCCTCCGTCCGGACTCGGATCCAGCGGATGGAGGCGCACGTAATGGAACGGGTCCGCGGTATCCCAATAGAGCGCGCGAGCGATCGTTCCGCGCGGGACTCGCGCCGCGATCGCGTACGTCATGTACGGCGCCTGCTTGGTGTGGATCGCGACGCGGTCGTTGATCGGGGCGTTGGTCGCGACGACGAGCGCGTCCGCCCGCACGCGATGCGCGCCGGCGTGGATCACGATCGGCGTCTCGATCTCGATGCGATCGACGCGCGAGCCGGAGAACATTCGTCCCCCGCGCGTCGCCGTCGCGCTCGCGAGCGCCAGCAAATATTTCAGCGGATGGAACTGCGCCTGATTGGGAAATCGCAGGCACGGGCCTGAATCGAGGCTCGGGTGCGGCGCGCGCGGGACGAGCTGCACGCCCGAGAGGCCCGCGCGCTGCGCCGCCGCAAGCTCGCGGTCGAGCCGCTCCGGATCGTCGCCCGGCGCGAGGAACAGGTATCCGTCGAGGCGCTCGAAATCGCAGGCGATGTTCTCTCGCGCGACGATCTGCTCGATCCGATCGATCGCCGCAGCGTGGCTCGCGGCGGCGAGCGCGGCGCCGCGTTCCCCGTGCAAGCGCTCGAGCAATTCCCAACGGCGGTCGAGCGCCGTCGTCAGATGCGCGGTGGTGACGGCGGTGTTGCCGCCGCCGAGCGGTCCATCGTCCAGCACGGCGACCGAGCGTCCCTCGCAGGCCAGCGCGTAAGCGACGCTCACGCCGGCGATCCCGGCGCCGATCACGCAGACGTCGGCGCGCGCGTCTTCGACGAGCGGCGCAAATGCGCGCAACGGCGCCGTCGCGGTCCAAATCGACCCAGTCGTCGGTCCTCGCATGGAGTCCATGTTGCGAGGCGGAGCAAGATCCGCGCCGAATGCGCGGATGGTTCCGACCGCCGGCACATGTCTTGCTGATGGGCTCTGAGGACGAGCCGGAGGGCTCACGAAGGAGAGCGAATGAAATCAGCGAAGCTCCAGCGCGTTTTTGCCGTGTGCCTCGCGCTCGGTCTGCTCGCCGGCGCGGCCGGATGCCGATCGACGCAGTCGGCGGGAACGCAGATCGATGACGCGTGGATCACGACGAAGGTGAAGTCGCAGCTCGCAGCGGATCCCGACGTCAGCGCGATGAACGTCTCGGTCGAGACGGACGAGGGCGTCGTCACGCTGACCGGACGCGTAAAGACGGACGAGGGCCGGCGCGAGGCCGTGAAGATCGCCAGCGAGACGGACGGCGTCGTGCGCGTGCGCGATCTGCTCGAGGTCGGCGACCTCGACTAGCAGCGCCACCTGCGAGCGATCGGGCGATGCCGCTTCGCTTTCCGCGCTTCCTTCGCAGCGCACGCACGCGCCGACGAGAGCTCGCGGATCTGGCGTACCTCGGCGCGGATGCTCGCGGCTGCTCGCAGAATCGCGTCAGCGCGCTGCGCGCCGGAGGCGAAGCGTTTCCGGCGATGCTCGCGGCGATCGCCGCGGCGCGTCGCAGCATCCAGCTCGAGACCTACATCCTGCGCGCGGATCGCATCGGCACGCGCTTCCAGGCCGCGCTCTGCGAGCGCGCGCGCGCGGGCGTGACGGTGCACCTGCTCTACGACGCGGTCGGCTCGTTCACGCTGCCGGCGAAGTTCGTCGCCGAGCTCCGCGAGGCCGGCGTGCACTGCGCGGAGTTTCGACCCGTCGCGCCGTGGCGTTCGCGCTGGGGGCTGAACCGCCGCGACCACAAGAAGATGCTGATCGTCGACGGTGAGCTCGCGTTCGTCGGCGGGCTCAACATCGGCGACGAGTACTGCGCGCCGCTCGATGGCGGCGCAGGCTGGCACGACTCCGTGGCGCAGATCGAAGGCCCCGCGGTGCGCGAGCTGGCCGCGCTCTTCGCGGAGACTTGGCTCGATGCCGGCGGCGATGGATTGCCGCCGCCGCCGCGCGCGGGCGTGGCCGCGCCCGCGCGCGGCTCCGTCACGGTCCGCGTGATCGCGAACAGCGGGATGGTCTCGCGGCCGCGCATGCGGCGCGCGGTGCTGCGCGCGATTCGGCGCGCGGAGAAGCGCGTCTCGATCATGAACGCGTACTTCATTCCCGACCGCAGGCTGCGCCGCGAGCTCGCGCGCGCGGTCGCCCGCGGCGCGCTGGTGCGCGTGATCGTGCCGTCGCGCTCGGATCTGCACCCGGTCTACTACGCGAGCCGGCGCCTCTATCCGACCTTGTTACGGAGCGGCGTGCGCATCTTCGAATGGCAGGGCGCGATGATGCACGCGAAGCTGGCCGTGATCGACGGCGTGTGGTCGACGATCGGCAGCTACAACCTCGATCGCCGCAGCTTCATCCACAACCTCGAAGTCGCGCTGTTGATGATCGACCGCGAGCTCGGCGCCGAGCTCGAGCGCCACTTCGAGCGCGACCTCGAGGCCTGCAACGAAATCACGCTCGCCCAGTTCGATCGCCGCCCCTTCTGGCAAGGCCTCCTCGAGCGCTTCTGGTACGCGCTGCGCTTCTGGCTCTGAGAAGAATGCAGTCCTCCGCGCTTCCTCCGCGCTTCTTCCTTCGCGAGCGCGAGCCTCGATGCCTTCCTCCGCGCTTCTCCTCGCTAATCGCACAGCCCCGCTGGCGCTCAGCGCGGACAAAGTCGAAAAGAGCCGGGCAGCGCCCTCCGGCGGGATGTCACCACCGGAGGGCGCGCCCTTACGGCTCGACGGACGTCGGTCCCTACGTCGGATTGGCGGACGTAGTGCGTCCGGAGCCGCTCTGCGATTTGCCGCCCGCTCGCGCGGCCGTGCTCTCCTGCTCGCTGCGCACGCGGATCTCGTTGCGGACGTCCTTCACGCCGGCAATCCGCTCGGCGCACTCCTCCGCGCGCCGCTTGTCGTGGCGCGAGTTGACGGTGCCGCGCAGCACGACCTCACCGGCCTCGCACTGCACGTCGATCTCGCTCGCGTCGAGCCAGCTGTCGTCCTGCAGCGCCTGGTTCACGTCGTCGAGGATGCGCTCCTTCGAGCGCGTGTAGCCCTTCGGACCGCGCCCCGCGTGCGGGCCCTCGTACCGCTCGCCGAAGCGCTCTGCGGGCTGCTGCCCGCCGAACATCCCGGCGCCTTGCCCCCAAGCGCCCGGTTGCCACCCGCGTTCCGGCTCGAAGCCGCGCCAGCGTTGGCCGTACTCCCCCGCGCCGGCTCCGTAGCCACCCTGCGGCGCGCGCCAACCCTCGAAGCGCCCGGATTCGGCCGGACGCCCGTAGTCACTGGCTTGCGGACCGCGCTGCGCGTACCCGCCCTGCCACTGCCCGTAGCTGCTCGGACCCTCGCCGTAGGCGCCTTGCCCGGTCGAGTAGCTGCCGCTCGGAGCGCGCTCGGCCTCGCGCCACGGGCTCGAACGCCCGCGGCCCGGGCCCCATTCGCCGGCCTGACCGGCTTCACCGTAATAACGGGCAGGGCCATGCTGCGTTCCGAATTCCTGATCGCGGCGTTGCCCGTAGATCTCCGCCGGCCGTTGCCAGCTCGGCCGCTGCCGCTCCCACTCCGCCGGCTCCCATTCGGCGCCGCTCTCGTAGCGGCTTCCCTCGTAGCGTTCGCGTTCGCGCTCGCGGCGCATCGCGTCGTCGCCGTTCGAGCGCCGATAGTGACGGTCGTTCTGCCCCTCGTAGCGCTCGTCGCGCCCCCTCTCTCGCTCTTGCATCCCCGACCCTCCTCGTCGTGTTTCGAGCTGCAAGTCCGCGAGCGAGCAAGGCATGTGCCAGACGCGGCTCAGGCGCGAGCGGCTCGCGAGGGCCGCCGTCGTCGCGCACTCGCGGGCGAGCGCGCGGAGTCGGCAGGAACATTCTTCAATCGGACCGCGTGAGGGCGGCGCAGCTCTCGCGCGATCGCGCGGATCCAGCGCTCGTCGGCGAGCCGCTCCTGCGCGACGCCGAGCGCGCGCCCGCCGCGCAGCGCTTCGCTTGCGAGCGCAAGCGCGCGGGCGAGCGGCACGCGGCTCGGAAGACAACGTGCGCGCGCGCCGGCGGGCGACGCGAGCGACAGCGTGCCGGCGGCATTCGTAGCCGGCGCCGAGACGCGCAGCGTGCCGTCCGTCGCGACGAGCTCGTAGAAAACGCCCGCCTCGCCGCCGTCTCCGCAGACGAGCGTCGCGATGCGATCGCCGGCTGCGCGCAGCGCGACGCTGAGCGCGCGCGGGCCCTCGCAGCCCGTGACGCCGATCAGCTCGGTCGCTCCGCCGCCGAGCGCGCGGCGCGCGAGCTCGAGGCCTGCGCGGAGCAAGCGCCCGAGCGGGACGTCGCGATCGCGCGCGCCGATGCGCGCGCCGAGCATCAGCGGCTCTCCGATGGGGCCAGACTGCGCGAGCCCGGCAGCTTCCCGATGCAGACACGCGAAGCTGAGTGGGGAGGCGATCATGAGCTCCGCGCCGCTCGTGCGGCCGAGCTCGCGCATTTCCTGCCAACCTTCTGGTGAAAGCGGTGGAGTCGTCTGGCAAATGACAGGGAGTCCGCTGCGGAGGCCGGCGCTCACCCACTCCCGGCGGCAAGCGCTGGCTTCGAGAAACAAGGCGTCGATCGCGCCGTCGGCGAGCAGCGCGCGGTAGCTCCGCGCATCCGGACTCGCGTGTGCGGTGATCGACCGAATCTCATACGGACCTCGCGGTCCAGCGAGGACCGGCAGGTCGAGGACACGCTCCTCGTCTCCAGCCCCCGCGATTCCGAACCGAATCCGTTCCGGCTTGGCTCGCACCGGCGTCTCCTGCCTCTGCGTTTCGCTGCTTCCGCACGCCGAGTCCGCTCAGCCTTCGCAATCGGGATGCCCGCATCCGCACCCGCCCCCGGCGCCGGCAGCGGCCGTCTGTCCGCGCGTCTGCGCTTCGCGGCACTTCTCGCTGCAGAAGCGCGCCTGCTGCGGAGCCTGACAATTGCAGCCCTGATGCTCGCACTTTGGCATGGCTCTCCCCTTAGTTGTTAGGACGATCGGCCGGCCGGGCAGGCGGGGCCGGCTTCTGCGCCGCTCCGCTCGCCTGCTGGTCGGGCACCGTGATCGAGAGGTTCTGCGCCGGGCCGAGCGGCTTGTGGTCGTTGCCCGCGAGCCGCACCTCGAGGCGGTGAGAGCCCGCCGCGAGCCCGTGGAAGCTCAGCTTGGTGGCCGTCGTCGCGACCACCGGCCCGTCGTCGAGGCGGTAGTGGAGGTGGCCCTGCCCGGTCGTGGGCTGCTCCATCGCTTTCGCCGCGTCGACGATCTCGAGGCCGCTGACGCTGACCTCGACGGTCATCTCACCCTTGCGGGCCTTCGCCTCGCGGTCGACCAGCTTCGCCGAGAGCGTCGGCTCCGCGAGCGCGCCGAGCGGCCACAAGAAGCCGGCGCAGACCACGAGAGCGCGTGCGCACGCGTGCATGGAGAACCTCCCAAGTGAACGCGGGCCGCGGATCAAGCGAGCGGCGCGCGTCGACCCACCACCAGCGAGATCAAGAACGCGATCAGGAACACGACGAACAGGACCTTCGCGATTCCCGCCGCAGTCCCAGCGATGCCGCCGAATCCGAGCACGGCCGCGATCAATGCGATCACCAGAAACGTGATGGCCCAACTGAGCATGGTTGACTCCTCGACGACGTGGACTGTTGCGAATCCCATGCCAGAGCCGGCCGACCACGTCGGCGCGCGCCGCTGCACCGCGTCTGAGCGGCGCGGTCGGCGCTTCGAGCATTTCTACAAAGCGCGAGTTGTGACGTGCGGCACGCAGATTGCTTTTCCGACGCAGAGCGGAGGAACCCTGGATGGCGCAAAGACTAATTCGGCTCGCGCTCGCGAGCTGGCTGCTCGCGACGCTCAGCGCGTGCGAGTTCTTAGGCGGTGCCGCCGTCGGTGCGGGCGCGACGAGCGGCGCGTACGAGATCCGCGCGGAGCGCGCGCTGGACGAGCTCGAGGACGACTACCGCGCCGGCCGCATCGGTCGCGAGGAATACCTGAAACGAAAGCGTGAGATCGAACGGGGCTCGATCCTCAACTGACCGAGCGGGGCGCGAACCGTCGCCGTGTCGGCGGTCGCTCCCGGAGAGGGGGTCTCGTGGAGGAGCTGCATCGCCCGCCCGCCAAGGGCCGGAGCCGTCATCGGGCCGTCGGTACGGCGCCGCAACGCTGTCTGCTTCGCCTCGCGAGCTGTCCATTTCGCGAGCTGTGCCAGAGCGACGCACAGCGCTTCGCTCGCGCGCGCGAAGGCAGCCGCGCCGATTTCGACGCGCTGTTCGACGACTATTTTCCGCGGATTCACGCCGCCGCGCGCGCGCGCCTGTCCGATCCGGCGCTCGCCGAGGCGTGCACGCGCGAGTTGTTAGAGGCGGCGTTCTGCAGCGCGAGCCCGGCGCGGAGCTGCGCCGGGCAGATGCTGCGCATGGTGAAGGCGCGGCTGTCGCCGCGCTCGGCGACGCGCGCCGCGCGCGCCGCGCGCGTCGCGAAGACGCAGCGGCTCTGACGCGGGCGGGGCGCCGGAGCGGCGCTCGCGGGATCGCGGCCCGTGCTAGGCGAGGTAGACGCGCGCCGCGCCGGCGGACTCGGCCGCCGCGATCGCCGCGCTCGCGCGCTCCTCCGAGATCGGCACACCGACGAGCACGGCGTCGTTCGCGAGCAGGTCCTTCGGCACGTCGGCCTCGGTCTTCCACCAGCCGAGCCCGGAGAGCGCCCCCGCGAGCGAGCCCGCCGCGACGCCGCCGACGATGCCTTGCAGCGCGGCGATGGCGGGCCCCATCGCGAACACGCCCGGGAGGAAGCCGATCGCGACGAGGCCCGCTCCGAACGCGGCGCCGATCGCACCGCCCGCCGCAGCACGCTGCGGAACCCGTGTGATGTGGCGCAGCGGCGCCTCTTCGACGGCACCGTGCCGGGAGACCAGCACGCTGACGTCCTCGGTCGACACGCCGAGCTCGATCAAGGCCTCGATCACTTTCTGCGCGCGCGCAGGGTCTTCGCAGAGCGCAGTCAAGCGGCGCATGGGAGCTACGTCCGTCATGCGCTTCCGCTCGGTGCAGACGTCGTGCCGGCATGGGCGTTGCAGCCGGGTCGCGGCGAAACGCCACCCGGCACGAGCGCGTCATCGATGGAGCCCGCGACGTTCTCTTGGAGCGAGGTCGCGGACCATCTGCTGCGACTGGGCGCCGCATTCTTGCTGGCGTTGCCGCTCGGACTCGATCGCGAGCGCCGCGAATCCGGACCTGGATTGCGCACGTTCCCGCTGGTCGCGATCGGCAGCTGTGCGTTTCTGCTGATCGGCCGCAGCGCGTTCGGCGACGACGGTCAGTTCTACATTCTGTACGGGCTGATGACCGGGATCGGCTTCATCGGCGGCGGCTCGATTCTGAAGGAGCGCGGCAGCGTTTCCGGCACCGCCACCGCGGCGAGCATCTGGAACACGGGCGCGATCGGCGCCGGCGTCGCATGGGACCGCTACGAGATTTCGCTCGCGCTCGCCGTGGTGAATTTCGCGGTGCTGCGTTTCGGGGCGCAGGCGAAGGATCTCGTCCCGAAGGACGGCGGCGCGGAGCCGCCGCGCAGCGGCGACGCGCACTGAGCTCGGGGTCAGCGCGGCTCGCCGCCGCGCTCCTCGTCCCGGGCCGCTTCGCGCGCAGCCGTTTCGGCTCGCGGCGAGCGCGCGAACGCGGTGGCTTCCTCGCGGTAGCGGCGATCCGCCTCCGGATCTCCCTCGCCGCGCACGCGCTCGGAGCGCGCGGCCTCAGGCGCGGCGCGCAGATTCTCGGCGGCGAACTCCCAGCAGACGAGCCGATCGAGGAACGCTTCGACGTAACGCGCGCGCTCGTTCTTGTAGTCGAGGTAGTACGCGTGCTCCCAGACGTCGAGCGTGAGCAGCGGCGTCGCGCCGCGCTGCAGCGGGTTCTCGGCGTCGTCGCTGCTCGTCACGCGCAGCGCACCGCCGGCGTCGAGCGTGAGCCACGCCCACCCCGAGCCGAACTCGCCGTTGGCGGCCTCGGCGAAGCGCTTGCGGAACTGCTCGAACGAGCCGAACGCGGGCTCGATCGCCGCGAGCAGCTCGCGCCCCGGTTGCCCGCCGCCCTTCGGCCGCATGCAGCGCCAGAAGAAGCTGTGATTCCACACCTGAGCAGCGTTGTTGAAGACGTCGCCCTTCGCGGTGCGGATCAGCTCCTCGAGCGAGAGCTGCTCCTGCGGCGTCGCCTTCGTGAGCTTGTTCAGCTTGTCGAGATAGCCCTTGTGGTGCTTCTCGTAGTGGAGCTCGAGCGTCGCCGCGCTCATCGCGGGCGCGAGCGCGTCCTTCACGTACGAAAGCGGGGCGATTTCGAAGGCCATCGGAACTCCTTCGCTGCGCGTCGCGCGCAGATCGCCTGTGCTTGCAATCAGCTCGCCGGCGCGGGCAGCAGCGGGACGATCGCGTCCGGGCCGCTCAGCTCGGCGCCGAAGCTCTCTTCGAGGAACAGCGTGACGCTCTTCTCGTCGTGCCGTTCGTATCCGATCGCCGCGTCGCGCCCGCAGATCAGCTTAAAGTCGCCGCCGCGCACGCTCGCGACGAAGCCGCCCGGCAGCGTCGGCGCCCAGATCGCGGGTCGATCGAGCAGGCGCTCGACGTGGCGCACGACCGGATAGCCGCCGCCGCCCGTCGCGCTGTTCAGCGCGGCGTGCGCGGCGGGGCCGAGCGCGGCAACGTACGGCCCCCGCACGCCTGCGCGCCGAAGCTGCTCGATCGCAAACGTGATCGCTTCGGGCAGCCGCAGCGGATCGGGCGAGAGTGCGACCGGCCGGTGCTCGCTGTCGCGCACGAGGCCCGGGATCCCCGCCTCGGCGCTGCCCTCGAACATCAGCGTGTCCTCCGCGGCAGCGAACAGCCGAGCGGCCTCGCGCAGCTCGTCGAGCTCGACGGTGGACGCGCCGCGATCGATGCGATCGAGCTCCGCGCGCTCGACGCGAAAGTGCAGCCGCAGCTCGACGAGCGGGAAGACGACGCGCCTGCGCACCCAGACGTCGCGAAACGGGCTCGCGATCGGCTCGAGGCGGCCCGAATCGATCGCGGAGTGCGCCCAGCCGAGCGGCCCCTCGAACTCGACCAGCCGACGCGCTGCGAAGTGGAGCTCCAGCACCTCGCGCGCCTCGCGCTCGAGATGCTTCCACGCGCGCTCGCTGATCGGCGCGAGCTGGCGATTGAGTCCGATCATGCCTGCTCCGCGCGCAGGCTCCCGATCCCGAGGCTCTCGTCGAGGCGAGCGCGCGCCGGAGCGCCGTCCTCCGGATGGACGATCTCCTCGTCATCGCGGAACAAGAAGCGCCGCAGGCTGTTATGGAAGCCGGGGTCGTTGCGGCGGATCCACTCGAGCGTCATGCACGCGTGCTCTTTTTCCTCCTCGAGGCTGTGAGAGAGCACCTGCTTCAGCGCATCGTCGCGGCTCGCGGCGACGCGCTGCGCATACCAATCGACGGCTTCGAGCTCCTCGATCAGCGACAGCAGCGCGCGATGCATCTCCATCGTGCGCGGCGGCAGCTCCTCGCGAGCCTCGTGAAGTGAGGCGGCCATGCGGGCCTCCATGTGTGCGTTTCTACAAACGGCCGAACGGAGGACGCGGGTGCCCGTATGCCCAAGGGCCGGAGAGCCGCACGATTCCGGTCTCGAACATGTGATGGATCACCCGGACCGCCTCCTCGCGTGAGTCCGACATCTCGTAGACGGCAGCGACGAGGTCGAGGAGCGTCGGAGTCGGCGTAGGCGAATGCATGGAATCCCCTGTCGATCGGGTCGCGATGCAGGCGTGATGCCAACGCCTCGCAGCTCGCACTGCGGGCCGGTGATCGCTCACCCGAATTGGGGAGGGCGCTCGCGCGCGCCGGAATCGCCTGGCCGCGCGCTTTCGATCGGTGCGATCGCCGACGGCACGCTTCGCGCGCGTCAGGCGCGGTCGCGCACCTCCGTGGCGCCGCGCATCTGCGCGCAGTGCGCGCCGCAGTAGATCGATCCGTCTTCTTCGACACCGTGTCCGACGATGCGGCAGTGGCAGTGCGGGCACTCCGGCGCGAGTGCGTGGATCGCGCACTCGAACGCGTCGAAGGTGTGCGACACGCCGTCCATCGCGACGTCGAAGCTCTTGTCGTACTCGTTGCCGCAGACCTCGCAGCGTCCCATCGGCGTGGTCCTCCGCCGGAAACGGAGTCGCACGATGCGTGCCAGCGCGGCACAGCGCGCGGCCGCTGGCGCGTCTGGCACT
>DASTOI010000704.1:0-2302 GCA_035762585.1 Myxococcota bacterium | reverse complement strand
TATCCGGATAATCTTCCCTCGCTAGGCGAATCGTCCGGGGGCTCTTTCGCCGCTACGCGCGCAGCTGCGGCGCGAACGGCATGCGGCGCAGGCGCTTCCCGGTCGCGGCGAAGATCGCGTTCGCGAGCGCGGGCGCGGCGGTCGGCGTGGCGAGCTCGCCGGCGCCGGCGGGCGCGAGCGTGCTCGGCACGATCGCGACCTCGACGTCCGGCGCCTCGCGCATCGTGAGAAGTCGATACGTGTCGAAGTTCGCCTGCTCGATGCGGCCGTCCTTCACGGTGATCTCTTGGTGCAGCGCGGCGCTGACGCCGTCGAGCGTGCCGCCGATCAGCTGCGCCTCGAGCCCGAGCGGGTTCACGACCTGGCCGACGTCGACCGCGCACACGCAGCGGTGGATGCGCAGCGCGCCGCTCTCGAGCGAGACGTCGAGCGCGTGCGCGATGTAGCCGCCGAAGAGCGCGTACGCCGCGATGCCGACGCCGCGGCCGGGCAGCGCCGCGCGTCCCCAGCCGATCCGCTCCGCCGCGAGCCGTAACACCTGCGCGAAGCGGCCGGCGCCCTCCGGCGCGCGCGCATCGGAGACGAGCGCCAGCCGGAGCTCGAGCGGATCGCGCCCGCCGGCGTGCGCGAGCTCGTCGAGGAAGCTCTCCGACGCGAAGACCGCGGACGTGTGGCCCGGCGCCCGCCACCAGCCGCGCGCGAGCGGGAACTCGACCGCGTTGAACTCGGACCGGAAGCTCGGCACGAGGCGCGCGATCGGCGGCTCCGGATCGACGACTGCACGCCAGATCGGCGCGTCGTTCGCCGGCACCCCGCTCCAGCGCAGCGGCGTGCCCGCCGTCCGCTGCGACCACGCGGTGATTAGGCCTTCCGCGTCGAGGCCCGCGCGCAGCGCGTGCACGGCGAACGGCCGGTAGAAGTCGTTCTGGAGATCATCCTCGCGCGTCCACACGACCTGAACCAGCGCACCGATCCGCTGCGCGATCCGCACGGCCTCGGCGACCGCGTCTCCCTCGAGCCGCCGGCCGAAGCCTCCGCCCGCGCGCGGCAGCTGGACCTCGACGTCGCGCGCGCGCGCGCCGGTCGCGTCTTGAATCGCCTTCAGCACGCGCGCCGGGCGCTGCGTCGGCGCGCGCACGAGGGCGCGATCGCGCGCGCGCGAGAGATCGACGAACGCGTTCTGCGGCTCGAGCGTCGCGTGGGCGGCAAACGGGACGACGTACTCGGCTTCGACGACGCGCGCGGCGCGAGCGAGCGCTTTGGCGACGTCGCCGTCCGCGCGAACGACGATCGCCTCGCCGCGCAGCGCCGCTCGGCAGCGCTCTTCGAGCGCGGCGGTCGTGTCGCCGGAATTGGGGCCCTGCGTCCATTCGATCTCGAGCGCGTCGCGGCCGCGCAGTGCGGTCCACGTGTCGTCCGCGACGACCGCAACGCCCGCCGCGAGCTGAGAATCGGACGGCCCGCGCGCGGGGAGTGGCAGCTCGATCACGTGACGAACGCCGGGGATCTGCCGGGCGCGCGCCGCGTCGACGCGCGCGACGGCGCCGCCGAAGTACGGGCAGCGCGCGATCACCGCGACGAGCGCGCCGGGCTCGCGCGAGTCGAGCCCGAACTTCGCAGCGCCGGTGACGAGCTCACGCGCGTCGACCGTTCGCTGCGGCTGCCCGATGATCCGAAAGTCCGACGGCGACTTCAGCGGCAGCGGCGCCGCTGGCGGATCGATCTGCGCGGCGTCCGCGGCGAGCTCGCCGTAGCTCGCCGTGGCTCCGTCTGGCGCGATCAGCGTTCCCGCCTCGGTGCGGATCTCCTCGGCCGGCACGTGCCAGCGCCGCGCCGCGGCCTCGACGAGCCGCCAGCGCACCTGCGCGCCGACTTGCCGCAGCTCGTCCCATCCCTTCCGAATGCTCATGCTCGCGCTCGAGCTCTGCGAGCCGTAGCGCGGGAGCGAGCGAGGCCGCGGAAGCCAGCGCGTCTCCATCTCGAACGGGAGCGCGACGACGCGCACGCGCGCCCAATCGGCGTCGAGCTCTTCGGCGATCAGCATCGGCAGCGAGGTCTTCACGCCTTGCCCGAGCTCGCAGCCGCGCGCGCCGATCGTGATCTCGCCGCTCGGGTGGATCTGGACGAACGCGCCGAGCGCGACCGCGTCGCCTGCTTCTACGCTGGACTCGCCGACCTGCAGATCGCAGCTCGCGAGCAAGCCACCGGTCGCGGTCAGCGCGACCTGAATGAACGCGCGGCGCGAGAGGTCGAGCGGCACGGCCCGCACGATAGTGACCGTCAACCGATTGGGGTCGGCACG
>DASTOI010000703.1:0-3019 GCA_035762585.1 Myxococcota bacterium | reverse complement strand
GGCATACTCCGAGCAGAACGGCGCAATCGATTGGTGGTATGGGCTTCTGCTGCGCCGCGATGCGATCCCGATCGAGCTCGTCGCGGAGGACTCGCAAGCGCCGCGCGGCGCGCGCAGCGAGCCCCCGTGAGGCTTCGCCTCACGGGAGGCGAGCGGAGTCGAACAGTGGCCTCCGCGTGCGTTGGGCCCTCGGCGTGCGCTGATCGCGCATCCTGAGTCACTTTCCTAGCCATGGCCGAGCACGAGATCCGCAGCGAGCCGTGGAGCGTCGCGCTCGCGGAAGAGCTCGAGGACCGCATCTACGAGTTCAACATGGCCGCGACGGGGATTCGGGACGGCGTCGGGCTCGCGCTCCGCGTGCGCGACGAGCTCGGCAACACGGTCGCCGGCGCGGTCGGTCACACCTGGGGCGGCACCTGCGAGCTGAAGACGGTGTGGGTCGAGCAGGCGCTGCGCCGGCGCGGCCTCGGCCGCGCGCTCGTCCTGCGCGCGATCGCCGAGGCCGAAGCGCGCGGCTGCACCCAGCTGCTATTGGCGACGCACAGCTTCCAGGCGCCTGGCTTCTATCAGAAGCTCGGCTTCCGCGAGCTGTTCCGCCTGAACGACTACCCGCGCGGCCACGCCGAGATCTGGCTGCTGCGCGAGCTCACGCCGCGCCCCCGCGCATGACTCACCACCCACATAAGTCACCAGCCGGGGACGCTCATACTTGCCGGTGACGTAGGGGACACTCTTGCCGCCGGCGTCGTGAGAAGTCACCAGGCAGGAACGTCCCCGGCTGGTGACTTTCGGGCGCGCGCTCGCTCGAACAGCGCGTTGAGCTCGGGCTGCGGAATCTGCCCGGCGGCGAACGTGATGCTCCCCGTCTCGCGCAGCTCCTGCGCGCACCGGCGCACGAATCCGAGCGCCGAGCGCGCGATGCTTCCGCCGAGGCTGATGCGCTGGACGCCCGCGCCGAGCAGCTCGCGCGCGTTCCCTTCGGCCGTACCGAGCCCCATCACGACGTTGAGCGGACCCGCGATCTCGCGCACGAGCGTGCGGACCGTCTCGAGATCACTCGGGCCGGGCGCGAACAAGCAGTCTGCGCCGGCTTCCCGGAAGCGATTCGCGCGCGCGACCACCGTCGCGAGCGCATCCGGCGCGCGCGACTGGAATGCGTCGGTGCGCGCGGTCAGGACGAAGGCGCTGCCCGCGGCGTCGATCGCCGCGCGCGCCGCCGCGATCCGCTCGACGGCCAAGCCCTCGTCGTAGAGCGGTCCGTCCGTGCGCCTGTCCTCGATGTTCCCGCCGGCGAGCCCGGCCTCGATCGCGAGCTTCACCGTCTCGGCCACCTGCTCGGGTGCATCGCCGAAGACCGCCTCCAAGTCGCCGTTGACGGGAAGCGCAACCGCCCGCGCGATCTCGCGCATGCGCGCGAACATCTCGTCGCGAGACACCGCGAGCCGTGCGTCGCTCACCTGATAGTCCTGCTTGCCGAGCGCGAACGCGATGCCCGCGCTCGTCGTTGCGATCGCGGCAAAGCCGGCATCCGCGAGCACGACGGCGCTGCCCGCGTCCCATGCGTTCGGCATCACGAAGCCGGGCCGGCTGCGATGCAACGCCGCAAACGCATCGGCGTGGGAAGGCGACTGCGACATCCGCGTTCTCCTCGGGCGATCCGGCACGAGTAGTCGGCTCGAGCACGATGCGTCCAATCGATTGTCTCGATCCATCCCATGCACGTGGCGCATACTGCGCGGCCGTGGACTCCGAGTCGCTGCGCACGTTCCTCGCGATTCACCGAGCCGGCGGCTTCTCGCGCGCGTCGCAGGCGCTCCACCTCTCGCAGCCGGCGATCAGCCGGCGCATTGCGCTGCTCGAGCACGAGGTCGGCGCGCCGCTGTTCGAGCGCACGGCCGGCGGCGTTGCGCTCAGCCAGGCGGGACGCGCGCTGCTCCCTCATGCCGAGCGTGCGCTCGGCGTGCTCGAAGACTGCGCCGCCGCGATCCACGCGCTGCGCGGGGGCGCGACGGGGCCTGTTTCCGTCGCGGCGGTCGGCACGCTCGCGAGCACCGAGCTGACGCCGATCCTCGAGCGCTTCGCCGCGCGTCATCCGGGCGTCGAGCTGACGCTGCGCACCGCGACCAGCACCCAGGTGAGCGAATTCGTACGGCGCGGCGAAGCGACGCTCGGGCTGCGTTACGGGCGCGACGCATCGCCGGACGTGGTCGGCACTGCGCTCCCGCCCGAGCGGCTCGTCGTCGCGTGTGGCAGCCGCCATCGCTTGGCGCACAAGCGCGTCGCCTCGCTCGCGCAGCTCGCCGCCGAGACGTGGCTCGCATTCCCCAATGCTCGCGACGCGCGCGAAGCGACCGCCGACAACGTGTTCGCGCAGTTCCTCGTGCGCGGCGTCGCTTCGCTGCGCTGGACGCCGGTCGACAGCCTGACCGCGCAGAAGCGGCTGATCGAGGCGGGCTTCGGCCTCGCGCTGCTGCCCGAGAGCAGCATCCGCGAGGAGTGCGCGAACGGGACACTCGCGACGATCCGCGTCATGGACCTGCGCGCAGGCAATCCAGTCTTCGCGATCGTGCGCAGAGGCGGCTACCTGAGCGCCGCCGCGCGCGACCTGCTCGCGCTGCTCGCCTCGCAGCCGCTGGCGCGGCGCGCGGGCCGCGCTTCCGCCAAAGTCGCCGCCCGAGCGAAGCGCCGCGCCGCGAAAGGATCCCGATGACCGATTCCCATGACGACGTCGTGCGCCGCGAGTTCACGCGACAAGCGCCGAGCTTCGCGGGCGCGGACGCTTATTACGCAACGCTGGCGAAGGGCACCGTCGCAGCGCTGCAGCCGCTCTCGCGCGAGCTCTCGGTGCTCGAGGTCGCGTGCGGCGCTGCGCACGCGAGCGAAGCCGTCGCCGCGCACGTGCGCGACGTGGTCGGCGTCGACCTGACGCCGGCGCTGCTCGCCGCCGGCGCCGCGCGGCTCGCGGAGCGCGGCGTTCGGAACGTCACGCTGCGCGAAGCGAACGCGACGCAGCTGCCGT
>DASTOI010000702.1:0-2042 GCA_035762585.1 Myxococcota bacterium | reverse complement strand
GCCGCTGCGCAGGAACCCACGCACGTCGGCGTGCGCGAGCGCCGCAACCAGCACCTCGTCCATGTGCTCGACGGGGATCAGCTGAAGGCCGCGCGTGATCAGAGACGGGATCTCTTTCAGATCCTTCTCGTTCTCCTTCGGGATCACGACGGTCTTGATCCCGCCGCGCAGCGCCGCGATCAGCTTCTCCTTGAGGCCGCCGATCGGCAGCACGCGCCCACGCAGCGTGATCTCGCCCGTCATCGCGACACTCGCGCGAACCGGCACGCGCGTGAGCGCCGACGCGATCGCCGTCGCGATCGTGATGCCCGCGCTCGGCCCGTCCTTCGGCGTCACGCCCTCCGGCACGTGGATGTGGATGTCGACCTTCGAGTAGAAGTCGGGCACGAGGCCGAGCTGCTTGCCGCGCGAGCGCACGTACGACATCGCGGCGTTCGCCGACTCCTGCATCACCTCGCCGAGGCGGCCCGTGACGACCAGCTTCCCCGAGCCTGGCGTCACCGAGACCTCGGTCTGCAGCAGCTCGCCGCCGACTTCGGTGTAGGCGAGGCCGGTGCAAAGGCCGACGCGGTCCTCGGACTCGGCCTCGCCGTGGCGATGCCTGCGCACGCCGAGCAGCTTGCGCACCTGCACCGGCGTGACCTTCTGCTGCTTGGCCTCGTCCTTGCCCGCCTTCGCGACCGCGAGCGCGACCTTGCGGCACAGCGACGCGAGCTCGCGCTCGAGGCTGCGCACGCCGGACTCGCGCGTGTAGTACCGGATGATCTCTAGGATCGCGGCGTCGTTGATCTCGATGTGCCGCGCCTCGAGGCCGTTCTGCTCGCGCACCTTCGGCACGAGGTAGTCGCGCGCGATCGCGAGCTTCTCCGACTCGATGTAGCCGGGCAGCTGGATGATCTCCATGCGGTCCTGGAGCGGGCGCGGAATCTGGTGCAACACGTTCGCGGTGCAGATGAACATCACGCGCGAGAGGTCGTAATCGATGTCGAGATAGTGGTCGTTGAAGGTGTGATTCTGCTCCGGGTCGAGCACCTCGAGCAGCGCCGACGACGGATCGCCGCGGAAGTCCATCGACATCTTGTCGACCTCGTCGAGCAGCACGACTGGATTTCCCGAGCCCGCCTTCTTCAGCGCCTGAATGATCTTGCCGGGCAACGCGCCGATGTAGGTGCGGCGGTGGCCGCGGATCTCCGCCTCGTCGCGCACGCCGCCGAGGCTGATGCGGACGAAGTCGCGGCCGGTCGCGCGCGCGATCGACTTGCCGAGCGACGTCTTGCCGACGCCGGGCGGGCCGACCAGACACAGGATCGGCCCCTTCATCTTCTCGACGAGCGCGCGCACCGCGAGGTATTCGACGATGCGCTCCTTCGGCTTCTCCAGCCCGAAGTGGTCCTCGTCGAGCACGCGCTCCGCCTCGCTGATGTCGTGGCTCTCGTCCTTGGTCTCGTTCCACGGGAGCGAGAGCATCCAGTCGACGTAGTTGCGGACGACCGTGGCCTCGGCCGCCATCGGCGACATCATCTTGAGCTTGCGGATCTCCTTCTCCGTCCGCTCGCGCGCGTCGTCGGGCATCTTCTTGGCCTTGAGCTGCTCCTCCAGCTCCTGGATCTCGTTCTTCATGTCGTCGCGTTCGCCGAGCTCCTTCTGGATCGCCCGCATCTGCTCGTTGAGGTAGTACTCCTTCTGCGAGCGCTCCATTTGCTTCTTGACGCGACCGCGGATGCGCTTCTCGACTTCGAGCACCTCGATCTCCGCCTGCATCAGCGCGAACACTTCCTCGATGCGCTTGGCGGGATCGGCGAGCTCGAGCAGGCGCTGGCGATCCTCGAGCTTCAGGTTCAGGTGCGTCGCGATCGTGTCGGCGAGCTTTCCCGCTGCCTGGATCTGGCTGACGCTCTGTAGCACCTCGGCCGGCACCTTCTTGTTGAGCTTCACGTAGTTGTCGAAGGTCTGGTGCACGCTGCGCACGAGCGCCTCGAGCTCCGGGCCGCGCGCCTCGGGCTCCTCGAGCACCTCGATCGTCGAGCGGAAGAACTGCTCAT
>DASTOI010000701.1:0-2005 GCA_035762585.1 Myxococcota bacterium | reverse complement strand
CGCCTCGGGGAAAGTGCAGAAGTTCAAGCTGACGGGCGCATGACGTCGCGCTGGCGAGCGATCGGATCCCCGGACGAGACCGCCCGAATACGCCCATCCCTCTCACGGCAACCGAGACCGCGCCATGCGCGAGCAAGTGAACCGCCGAGGAGGGTCCGCCTCGACGCCCTCCGTTCGCGCAAGCCGTCCAGCGCCGCGAAGCGGCGCAGACGGCGCGCAGCGAGCCGAAGGCGAGCGGAGTCGAACCGAACTGGTGGCGGTGCCCGGACTCGAACCGGGGACACGCGGCTTATGAAACCGCTGCTCTACCGACTGAGCTACACCGCCCCAGAGAGACCCTAATTGCTGGCGTTGCCTGCGCTCGGCTGGGCTGCGCCCTTCGCCTCGAGCGCCTCGATGCGCGCCTTCAGCGCAGCGACCTCGGCCGCGAGGTCGGGGCCGGCCGGCGCCGCCGCGACCGGCGCCTCGGCATTCGCGACGCCGCCGCGAACGTGCGTGCCGACCCGGGCGACCACGCTGTCGAGCCGCGGGATCAGCTCGGCCAGCGCGCCGGCGTGAACGAACACGGAGCGCGCGCTCGCCGGGGCCTCGGAATTCACCGGCACGCAGCGGAGATCGAGGCTCGCGCCTTCCCCGAAGCGGGTGAACGAGCCGAACAGCACCCAGTCGGCGCCGACGTTCCGGGCCGCCGCGCGGGCGGCCGCGAGATCCGCACTCGCTGCGCTCGCGTCGTCGACGCGAATCGTCGTGATGCCGGCCTGCTGGCTGAGCCGCGAGGTCAACATTTCCGAAATCCCGGCGCGCAGATAGCCGGATTCCTCGATGGAGTGGATCACCACGGGAAGAACGGCCACGCGCGCGTTCTGCGCGAGCGCCGGCGCTCCCGCGAGCAGCACGACGAAGCCCAGCAGGAGCGCGCGCAGCGGTCGGCAGATCATTCGGCGTCGGGTCTCCGCCGCGCCTTTCGGTCTCGCGCCGACGCGGAAGCGGGCCACCTTCTATCCAACCGCGCCGAGCCGGGCAAGGTCCGCCGCGCGCGGGCTCGTCACTCTGCGCCGAGCTGCCTCACCTTCACGCCCGCCTCGCGCAAGAGACGCAGCGAGACGTCGCCCAGCGGATACGCGGCGCTGAACACGACCTCGGCGATGCCCGCGTTGATGATCATCTTCGTGCACATCAGGCACGGACAGAACGTCGAGTAGAGCGCCCCGCCGCGCACCGAGACGCCGTGATAGGCGCTCTGCGTGATCGCGTTCTCCTCGGCGTGCGAGCAGACGCACTCGCCGAGGTCTGCCCCCCCGAGTCCGAACGAGTTGCAGCGCGGGCAGCCGCCTTCGTTGCAGTTCGTGACGCCGCGCGGCGTCCCGTTGTAGCCGGTCGAGATCACGCGCCGATCGACCGTGATCACTGCGGCGACCTTGCGCTTCACGCAGTTGCTCCGCGTCGCGACGACGCGGGCGATGCTCATGAAGTACTCGTCCCAGTCCGGCCGCGCGAAGTAGAGGTTCGAACGTAGAAGCCGGCCGAGCTGCTCATGCAGCTCGGCGAGCGCGCCGTCGTTGTGCAGCACATCGTCGGCGAGCGCGCGCACCGCGAGCAGCTGCTGCGCGGCGGGGTCGGCGCTGCCGAGTTCGCGGCCCTCGAGGCGCTGGAGATCGGCGAGCGTCTCGGGATCGCCGGGACGCGCGCGCGCGCGCATGCGCTCGAAGCGGCGGCTCTCGTCGGCCTCGACCCACAGCAACCGGAAGCGCTGTCCGGCGCCGCGCAGCGCCGCGACCTCCGCCGGATGACGAATCGAATCGATCACGTAGTTGCGATCCGCGTGCAGCTGCGGGATCAGCCGCTGCGCGAGCGCGCCCGGCCCTTCGCTCGCGCGCAGCGCACGGCCCAGCTCGATCATCCGCTCGCGCGTCTCGGGCTCGCCGCGCTCCTTCAGCACGCCGCGCAGCACGTCGGACAGCGAGTGCGCGTAGAACGAGCGCTGGGTGAGGTACGTCACGACCTC
>DASTOI010000700.1:0-3106 GCA_035762585.1 Myxococcota bacterium | reverse complement strand
CACGTTCATCTGCGACGCCCTCAACCCCAGCGGGCGCAGCTCCTCGTCGTAGAGCGCCGTGAGCGTGCGGCTCAGCGCGCGCACCCGGAACATGAGGCAGCTCCGCGCGTTCTCGCGGGCTGCCCGCTGGACGTCGGCGCGGAGCTGTTCGGCCGGGCTTCGGGGCATGGGCGGATACTAATTGCATATACAAGTATGGTCAAGCGTCAGCGCTCGGGCCCACGTCGCGAACGCGCGGCCGAGGTTGGTCGAGGGACTCAGGGGGCAGGGAGGTCGAGCAAGCTGAATCAGGGAGACCTGAGACGGCCGCCTCGGAAGTGTGTCCGTGGAATCGGGGCAGGTTCAGCGCAGCGAGGCAGCGCGAAAGCGCGCTCAGTCGCGCTCCAGCGCCTGCTCGGGGACCGGCAGCTCAGCCTCGTGGCAGTGCTTGCGGATCGCGTCACGGCAGTTGCGGATCGACGCCGTGAGGCGCGCCGCGCGTTCGATCTCGCCGAGCTCGAGGGCCGTCCTCAGCTGCTTTTCGCGGAGCACGAGCTGTCGCAGGTAGGCGTCGAGAACCGTCGCCGCGATGCGATGCGGCGGAGCAGGAGGCGTCCTCGAACGCATTACGCCCTGAGGCAGCAGGCTCCGCGTGATCAGGCAGTGGTGCCGGATGCGATCGTCGATGTCGGCGATCTCGAGATCGATCGATTGGAGGCGAGCGCGCAACGCGTTGGCCAGCTGCGCCTCGCAGCGCCTGCCGAGCTGAGCCTCGCGCGCGTGGACGAGCTCACGCAGCATCTTGTCGTCGTAGACCGAAGGGCTCGTATCGTCCGCCTTGTCTCCCGTCATCCCGCGCATGCTACGCGCCGCTCCGGTGCGGCCGTGTGATCCCTGACCCGATCCCGAGCGCGGCCTGCGCGGGGGCGGGGGACCGGCCATTTCGCTTGATCGGGAGCGCCTCGCGCTGATAGCGTTCACGCGTCGCCAGCCTTCTCGGCTGGCGTCGTCGTTTCGGCGCCAGTCCTCCGGCTGGCGTTTTCGTTTCGGCCCCGAAATTGCGCGCGCCGCTTGCGCCGCATTCCGTCCGGGGCGCTGCCGTTCGACGCCGCGCGTGCGCAGCCGTGCGCGCGCTCTGTCTGCGAGGTCGTGCATGCGCCGAGCCGACCTCGTCCCGGATTGCGGGCGCTGCGCAGCCCTTTGCTGCGTCGCGACGTCGTTCGATGCGGGCGCGGCGTTCGCCTTCGACAAGGCGGCGGGCGAGCGCTGCCGTCACCTCAGGCGCGACGACCGCTGCGCGATCCACGCTTCACTCGCCGCCCGCGGTTTTGCGGGCTGTGCGGCGTACGATTGTTATGGCGCCGGGCAGCGAGTCACGCGAGCGTTCGCAGCGACGGCGCGCTCGGAGCGCGAGCGCAACGCGGCGTTTCTCGCGCAAAGGGTCGTGCACGAGCTCTTGTGGCAGCTGACCGAAGCGCAGAAGCTGTGCCCGGCGTCGCACGCCGAGCTGCGCAGTGCGATCGCGCGCGAGATCGAGGCGCTCGATCGCGCAGCGCGCGAGCCGCTCGCCGCGCCGCCGGAGCGCGTGCTCGAGGAGCGCCGCGAGCGAGCGCGCTGGCTGCTCCGTGACGTCGGCGCCGCGCTCGGCAGGAGCCCTGCGGCGCAACCGGCGTTTGTCGCGTCGCCCTCGCGCGATCGCCGCTGAGCCCGCTCGCGTTTCGCTCGCGCCCGACGTTTTCCGTTCGCGCCGCGCGACGGCCTGCTGGCACATTGCCGCCTGCCAGGTAGACACGCACGTCCCCGCGGTGGTGCCCCCAACGGCGCGATGATGGATCGACCCGACGTACCCCAACAAGCCCTCGCATTCATCGCGGAGAACATCGACTCCGTGCCCCAGCTGGAAGCGCTGCTGCTCTTCTGGGAGAGCCCGACGCGCAGCTGGAGCTGCGACGAGCTCGCGGCGCGCCTCTACGTCCGCCCGGACGCCTGCCAGGGAATCCTGCACGCGCTCCGGCGCCGCGGGCTGCTCGCAGTCGAGGATCGCGACGGGGAGCGTTATCGATACGACTCGGCCTGGGACCCGGACGGCGAGCGCATGGCGCAGGTCGCGTCCGCGTACCGAGAACACTTGGTCGCATTGACGACCTTCATCCACACGAAAACCCCGCCGGCGCTGCGCGAGTTCGCGCGCGCGTTCGACCTCAAGAAGGAGCGCTGACGTGGGGATGATCGTCAACGTGCTCGGCTCGCTGACCGTGCTGCTGTGCGCCGGCCTGCTGCTGCGCGGCTACCTGCGGACGCGACAGCGGCTCTTGTTATGGAGCGGCCTGTGCTTCGTCGGGCTCACGTTCTCGAACCTGCTGCTGATCGTCGACCTGACCGTCGTGCCGCACATCGATCTCTACTCACTTCGCCTCGGCATCGGCGCGGCGTCGATGCTGCTGCTCCAGTACGGCCTCGTGTTCGAGAGCGATTGACGTGCTCAACGGATTCCTGCTCGGCGTGATCGTGACCGCGTCGCTGACCGCGGCGGCGTTCTTCTTCCGCTTCTGGCGGCGCACGCGAGACATCTTGTTCCTGGGCTTCGCGGCGTCATTCCTGATCGAAGGCCTCAATCGACTCGGCTTCCTCTTCCTCGCCGCCCCGAACGAGGGAGCACCGCTGCTCTACACGGTGCGCTTGTTCTCCTACCTGCTGATCCTGGCGGCGATCCTCAACAAGAACCGCGGCTAGCGTGGAAAGCGCGCCCGTCGACGCCTCCGCACCGCTCGACGGAATTCGCGTGCTCGATGTCGGCAGCGGACCGGTTTCGGGCATCGCGACGGCCGTGCTCGCGGACTTCGGCGCCGATGTCGTGAAGGTCGAGCCGCCCGGCGGCGAGCGCTTTCGCGCGCTCGCGGCGAGCCCGCTCTGGCTGCGCGGCAAACGCAGCGCCGTCGCGGATCTGCAGAACGCCGACGGGCGGGGCTTCGCGCGCGAGCTCGCGCGCGCGTGCGACGTGCTCGTGCTCGCCGGCCCGCCGTCCCGCGCCGCGAAGTGGAAGCTCACGCCGGACGATCTCGCGCAGCTGAATCCACGCGCGGTCCATTGCCAGATCACACCGTGGGGGCCGCGCGGCGCGCTCGCC
>DASTOI010000699.1:0-2925 GCA_035762585.1 Myxococcota bacterium | reverse complement strand
CTCGTGGCGCAACGCCGGGAACAGCGCGGGCATGCGCTGCGCCTCGTCGATCGCGAGCTGGCGGGGGGCGCGGTCGGCCCGGCCCCTCGAGCCGCTCAGCGCGGCTCGAGGATCACCACCGGGATGTCGCGCTCGGTGCGGGCCTGATAGCTCGCGTAGTCGGGGTAGACCTCGTTGAGGCGCGGCCAGAGCGCGGCCTTCTCCTCCGAGCTCGCGCGGCGCGCGCGGTAGGCGCGCACGCCGTGCTCGCGCGTCTCGAACGAGACCTCGGGCTCCGCCTCGAGATTGAGGAACCACACCGGGTGCTTCGGCAGCCCGCCCTGAGAAGCGACGAGCACGATGCGCGGGCCGTCCTGCAGGTAGATCAGCGGCGCGACGCGGCGCGTACCGGATTTGCGGCCCTTCGTCGTCAGCAGCCCGACTGGCGAGCCGTGCCGGAAGAACTTCGAGCCGAAACGCCCGCCGGTCACGCGGAACATCATCACGTTCGCAGCGCTCATCGCGCGGATGAACGGCTTCGCGCGGCGCAGCTCCTGCTCGGTGCTCTGCGCGGGCTTCTCGGCGGGCATTGGAATCTCCTCGGTCATCAGGGACGGATCATCGCGTGGTCGAGATGCCGCCGTCGACCGGAATCGTCGCGCCGGTGACGTAGGCGCCCGCGCGGGACGCCAGGTAGACCGCGATGCCCGCCATGTCTTCGGGCTCGCCGATGCGCTTCATCGGGCAGCTCTTCTTGATGCCGTCGCCGAACTTCTCGAGCGTCTCGTGCATCATCTTGCTCTCGAACGGCCCCGGCGCGATCGCGTTGACCGTAATTCGTGGCGCGAGCTTTTTCGCGAGCACCGCGCTCATGTGGTGCACCGCCGCTTTGCTCGCGGAGTACGCGTACGTCTCCAGCAGCGGCACCTGGATGCCGTCGATCGAGCCGACGTTGATCACGCGCGCGGGATCGCCCGGCGCCGCGGCCGCCTCGAGCTGCGGCACCAGGAAGCGCGTCAGATCGAACACCGCCTTCAAGTTCAGGCTCAGCACCTTGTCCCAGCCGGACTCGGGGAACTCGTGCAGCGGCGCGCCCCAGTTCGCGCCGGCGTTGTTCACGAGCACGTGCAGCTTCGGCTCGCGCGCCGCGATCTCTTCCGCGAGCGCGCGCGTGCCGGCCTGCGTGCCGAGGTCGGCGCTGAGCGCAATCGCGCCCGCGCCGAGCCGTGCGATCGCCTCGTCGCATTCCGCCTTCTTGCGCGCCGCGATGTAGACCTTCGCGCCCGCCGCGACGAGCCCGGCCGCGATCATCTCGCCGATCCCGCGCGAGCCGCCGGTGACGAGCGCGACCTTGCCGCGCAACGAGAACAGGGAATCGAGCGAGATCGCCATCGGAGCCTCCACGAAGGGGAGGCACGGTAGCCCGGCGCGATGGCGTCTCGGGCGCCCTGGACCCGCCGCGGCGAGTCCAGGGGAGGGGGGTCACCCGGCGAGATCGGCGCCCGCGTCGCCGCGGGCGTTCGATTCCTCGGATTTGTCGGCGATCAACGCCTCGGTCGTCAGCATCAGGCCGGACACGCTGGCGGCGTTCTGGAGCGCGGAGCGCACGACCTTGGTCGGGTCGATCACGCCGACCTTCATCAGGTCCTGATAAGTCTCGGTCGCCGCGTCGAACCCGAACGAGCCTTTGCCCGCCTTCACGCGCTCGACGACGATCGAGCCTTCGAGCCCGGCGTTCTCACTGATCTGCCGCAGCGGCTCTTCGATCGCGCGCCGGATGATCGCAACACCCGGCCGCTGTTCCGCAGGCAGCCCTTCGGCGAGCCCGTCGAGGGCGGCCTGCGCGCGCAGCAGCGCGACGCCGCCGCCGGGCACGATGCCTTCCTCGATCGCCGCGCGCGTCGCGTGGAGGGCGTCTTCGACGCGCGCCTTCTTCTCCTTCATCTCGCTCTCGGTGGCCGCGCCGACTCGAACGACGGCGACGCCGCCCGCGAGCTTTGCGAGCCGTTCCTGGAGCTTCTCGCGGTCGTAATCACTCGTCGTTTTCTCCAGCTGAAGGCGCAGCTCGCCGCCGCGCGCCTCGATCGCCTTCTTCGCGCCGCGGCCATCGACGAGCGTGGTGTCGTCTTTGCCGACCACGATCTTCTTCGCGCGTCCGAGGTCCTTCAGCGTGGCGTTCTCGAGCTTCAGGCCGAGGTCCTCACTGACCACCTGCCCGCCGGTGATCACTGCGATGTCCTCCAGCATCGCCTTGCGGCGATCGCCGAAGCCGGGCGCCTTCACGGCGACCACCTTCAGCGTGCCGCGCAGCTTGTTCACGACGAGAGTCGCGAGCGCATCGCCCTCGATGTCCTCGGCGACGATCAACAGCGGCTTGCCGTCCTTCGCGACGAGCTCGAGCACCGGCAGCAGGTCTTGCATGCTCGAGATGCGCTTCTCGGTGAGCAGTACCAACGCATCTTCCAGCACCGCTTCCATGCGCTCGGGATCCGTCACGAAGTACGGCGAGGCGTAGCCGCGATCGAACTGCATGCCCTCGACGACCTCGAGCGTCGACTCGATGGACTTGGCCTCCTCGACCGTGATGACTCCCTCTTTCCCGACTCTCTCCATCGCTTCCGCGATCATCTTGCCGATCTGCGGATCGCCATTCGCCGAGATCGTGCCGACCTGCTCGATCTCGCTCGAATCGCGTGTCGGCTTCGACAGCTTCTGCAGCTGCTCGACGACGACCGCGACGGCCTGATCGATGCCGCGCTTCAAATCCATCGGGTTGATGCCGGCCGCGACGAGCTTTGCGCCCTCGCGGAAGATCGCGTGCGCGAGCACCGTCGCGGTCGTGGTGCCGTCGCCCGCGACGTCGGAAGTCTTCGCAGCCACTTCCTTCACCATCTGTGCGCCGATGTTCTCGAACTTGTCCTCGAACACGATCTCCTTCGCGACCGT
>DASTOI010000698.1:0-5410 GCA_035762585.1 Myxococcota bacterium | reverse complement strand
AGCTGTGCGAGCGCGCGGTAGCGCCCGACGTCGAAGCGCGGGCGCGCCCACGCGAAGCGCTGAATCGCGAGCGGCTCCGCGCTGCGAGCGGCGGCGGGACGCACGCGCTCGAGCGCGCCCGCGAGCGACCGCACGATCGCGTCGTCGTCCGTTGCGAGATGCGCGCGGCTGAACCGCGGCGTCGCCACGAGCTGGACGAGCGTCCGGCCTGGCGGCGCGAAGCCTCGCTCGGCGCCCGGCTCGAACGCGGCGCTCGCGAGCGGCAGGCCCGCGTCGGCGGGGATGCGCACCCAGAGCGAGTGCGGAACGAGCGAGCCCTCGCACGCGAAGCTCGCGACGATCGCAGGCTCGGCGCGGCTCGCCGCGAGGAAGTCACGCTCCGGCTGCACGAGCAGGTCGGCCGCCGCGCGCAGCGCTTCGTGCGGCGGGAGCGCGAGCACGATCGCGTCGGCCTCGACGCGCGCGCCGCTCGCGAGCGTGAGCTCGTAGCCGGCGTTCGCGGCGCGCACCCCGCGCACGTCGCCGGTGACGAAGCGCGCATCCCGCGCGAGCTGGCTCGCGAGCGTGCCGACGCTCGTGCGCAGCCGCCCGAGCCCGAGCTCGGCGCGTCCGACGTAATGGCGCAGCAGCGCGACACGGCTCGTGTCGGCGCACTCGAGGCCGAGGTCCGCGGCGAGCAGCGGCGCGCTCCAGCGTGCGAGCACCGCGTCGCCGAAATAGAGGCGCACGAAATCCGCGACGCTGCGGTCATCGAGCCGTGTCGCGTGCTCTGGCTGGTCGGCGCCCAGCAGCGATTCGAAGCGTCGCACGAGGCGCGCGAGGCGCAGCAAGCGAAAGCCCTCGCGCAGCGGCATTCCCGGCAGGCGTCGCAGGCCGGCGAGATCCGCCGCGTCGGTTGGACACAGCTCGCCTGCGTGGAGCTGCGCCGTGGCGAGCGGACGTAGAAACGGCAGCTCGGCGGCGCTCGGGAGGCTCTCCGCGAGCCGATGCAGTGTGCGATCGCGCGCGCCGAGCAAAAGCGGCGCGGATTCGATCCGAAAGCCGCGCTCCTCGCGCTCCTGCGCGCGGCCGCCCAGCGCGCCCCGCTCGACGAGCACGACCTCCGCGCCTGCGACGCGCAGGCGATGCGCAGCGGCGAGGCCCGCCATCCCGGCGCCGACGACTGCGATGCGAGGAGCGGGCACGCGGCTTTCTTAGCCGAAGCGCGAACGCATCGCGCCCGCGCTTCGTAGGCGCTCTCACGATGGCGAGCGCAACCCTCCCTCTCGACTGGATCGCGATCCGAACGCCTGTACGGGCGGCAAGGGGCGCCGTAATGCGTGCGATACCGTCGCCGGCCGTGGCCTCCGACGAAGAGCTGATGGCCCGGCTCCAGGAGGGCGACGAGCGCGCGCTCGAGCAGCTGATGCAGCGCTACCAGGCGCCGCTCTACGGATTCCTCTCGCGGCGCGTCGGCAGCGCAGCGGACGACGTCTTCCAGGAGACCTGGATCCGCATCGTGCGCGCGCGCGAGCGCTTCGACCTCGAGCGGCGTTTCGCCGCATGGCTCTACCAGATCGCGAACAATCTGTGCCGAGATCGCTACCGCCGCGTGGGCGCGATGCGGCGCGCGGTCGACTCGTTCCGCAGCGAGGACGAGGCGCTGCGCGAGCCGAGCGTCGAGCCGGAGCTGGCCGATCGCGACGTGATGCGCGAGCGCGTGCTCGCGCTCCCGGATCGGCTGCGCGAGGTGCTGGTGCTGAGGTACTACGAGGATCTCGGCGAGGAGGAGATGTCGCGCGCGCTCGGCGTGCCGCGCGGGACGATCAAGAGCCGGCTGCATGCGGCCGTGAAGGCGCTGCGCGTGAGCATCGAGCGCGAGGGCGATGACAGCGGAGCGCGCGGCATCGCGAACCCGAGCGGGGTGAAGAAGTCATGACCGATGCACGCGACGATGAGATCACGCGCGAGCTGCGCGCGCTCTCGCGCGAGCTCGACACGTTCCGCGTGCCGCCGCCGTCGCGCGCGCTGATCGAGACGGCGCTCGCGCGCGCGAAGCAGGAGCTGCGCGCGCGGGTCGCGGCGCGGCGCGTGCCGATCGGCTTCCGCCGCGAGCTCGCGAAGCTGCTGTTCGCCGCAGCGCCGCCGCTCGCGATCGTGCTCGCATGGAATGCGTACTTCCTGCCGCGGCTCGCGGGCTACTTGGACGCGCTGCTGCCGAGCCCCGTCGCGCATTGGATCGCGCTCGCGTACTCCGGCGGCGCGCTCGCGTGGCTCGCACTCGCGGGCGGCTTGATTCCGATCGCTGCCCATCAGCGCGCGCGGCTGCGCGCGAGCGAGGCCGTCTGATGTCGGACCTGAAGACCTGCCCGTACTGCGCCGAGGAGGTCCGCGCGGAAGCGGTGAAGTGCAAGCACTGCGGCTCGTACCTCGGCGGCCCGCGCCGCTCGGCGGTCGGCGACTGGGTGCGCTCGGACCGCGACCGCATGATCGCCGGCGTCTGCGGCGGCCTCGCGATCCTGTTCGGTTTGCCGACCGCCGTCGTGCGCCTCGCGTTCATCCTCGGGACCTTCCTCTCGAGCGGCTTCGGAATCGTGATCTACCTCGTGCTCTGGATCGTGATGCCGCTCGACCGCAGCGCGCGGCTTGCGCGAAACGACGTCGCTCACGCGCGGCGCGATCCCGACGTCGAGCGCGAGCTCGGCCCGGACGACCCGCTCTAGCTACGAGACCGACTCAGGATGCGCGATCAGCGCACGCCGAGGGTCCGGCGCACGCGGCGCCCACTGTTCGACTTCGCTCGGCTCCGAAGACTCCGCCTCGCTGCGCGCTTCGCTTGCTCGCGTCGGTGCGAAGCGCGCTACGCGAGTTCGCGTTCCAGCCGCGCGACGACGTCATGCAGCGTCTCGAACGGCTCGAACGCGACGCCTTGCTTCGCGAGCTCGTCGGCGAGCGAGTCTTTCGCGAACACGACATCCGCAACGCGAGCGCCGCACAGGTCCGAGACGCGGCCGTTGCCGATGTGGACGACGCGCGCGCCCGGGTGCGACGCGCGGAAGTCGCGAATGCGCGCCGCCTTGCAGACGCCGGTGTGGCAGCCGCAGCGGCGGTCGGGATGACGCGCCGCGATGCGCCAGCGGTCGCGCTCGTACCACAGCCGATTCGAGTCGTGCGCGAAACGCACGCCGTGGAGGCGCTGGAGCCGCTCGAGGTTGTAGTCGAAGCCGTCGCTGAGGATTCGGAACGGGACGCCGTGCGCTTCGCACCACGCGACGAGCGCGTGCGCGCCGGGATCGATCTCGATCGTCGCGAGGAACTCGTTCAGCGCGGGCTCCGAGAGCGCGAGGCCGTCGAGCAGCTGCATGTTGTAGGACCACGCGTCGAGCTCGCCGCGCTCGAGGCGCTCCCACAGCGCGGCGCGACGGTCGCCCGCGTGCGTGCGCGCGATCGTCGAGCCGACGTCCTGCCGCGCGAACGTGCCGTCGTAGTCGCAGAAGACGGCGAGCTCCACGCGCTTGGGCACGCGCACGCACAGGCTCTCGTGCGGCGCGAGCTTCGCGCGCAGCGCCGCACCGGGGTGCGGCTCGGGCTCGCGGCTGCCGAGCGCCGCGAACGGCGGCAGCGCGCCGCGCGCGGCGAGCTCGCGCGAGCAGTCGCGCTCGAACGCCTGCTCGGCGTCCGCGCCGTTGAGCGCGGTGATCACGATCGCGTCCTGCGTGTGGCCCGCGAGCCCGCGCGGCCCGCCGGGCGCGAGCAGGTCGAGCGCGCGCGCGGTGCCGGCCGTGCCGCCCGCGTCGACCTCGCGCGCGAGCGCGAGCGAATCTCGTAACAACGCGAGCTCCGCGGGCTCGAGCGCGGCGACGTCGTCCGAGAGCACGAACATCCCGCCGCTGGCCGCGATGCTTGCGCACAGCGAACGCGCCTCCTCGCGCGTCAGCTCGCTGCCGCGGCTGCGCGCGATCGGGCAGTCGGGATCGTTCAGCCAGAGACGCCGGTGCATGAACACGCGCGCGAACGTATTGCGCAGCGCGTTCGCGGCGGAAGGCGTGGTGTCCTCGATGCCGGGAATGCGCGGCTGCGGACGCGGCGCCCAGTGCGGCGCGACGTCGGGGCCGATGCGCATTCCGTCGACGAGCCCGACCGCCGCCCCGAGCGGGCAGCCGCAGCCGAGCAGGAACGCGTCCGGACCGGCGCCGGCGCGAATCGCTTCGAGCCCGCGGCGCAGCCGCGCCGCGCGCGTGAGCGACGCATCCGCGGCGTCGGCCTGGAGCGCCGCGGTGTAGAGGAAATCGAGCTTGAGGTAGTCGAAGCCGAGCTCGCTGAGCGACGCGAACGTGCCGCGCAGGTGGCGCTGCACCGCCGGCAGCGATGGATCGAGCACGTAGACGCGGTGATCGCGCGACCAGTCGGCGTGCAGCAGGCCGAGCAGCGGATCCGCGCCGCGCCGTAACAACCAGTCGGCGTGCGACCGGAACAGCTCGCTCTCGGCGACCGCGCAGAACGGCGCCGTCCAGATGCCGGGCGTGAAGCCGGCGCTGCGAATCTCGGCGGCGAGCTTGCCGAGGCCGCGCGGGAAGCGGTCGTTCGTCTCGAGCCAGTCGCCGATCGCGCGCTGATAGCCATCGTCGATCTGCACGACGTCGATCGGCAGCGTCTCGCGCAGCCGCGCCAAGGCGTCGAGATTGCGCAGCACGTCCGCCTCGGAGACGGCCGCGAAGAACTGGTACCAGCTGCACCAGCCGGCCTGGAACGGCGCGCGGGTGCGTGCGCCGCCGAGCGCGCCGAGCTCCGCCGCGAACTGCTCGAGTAGCGCGTCGCAGCTCGCGCCGAGCGCGAAGCGGAAGCGTTCTGGCGCGAGGCGCGCATCCGGCGCGAGCGGCAGCTCGAGCTGCGCCTCGACCTCGACGCGCACGGCGTCCGTCTCGCGGCGCAGGAACACGAGGCCGGTCGCGAGCCCCTGCTCCAGCAGGCCGGCGAGACAGGCCTCGCCGCTCTCGCTCGCGGCGACGCTGACGAGATCCGATTCGTGCCAGCCCGCGCGGTCGGGCGGCGGCGCGCCCACGCCGTGGAACATCCCGCGCAGCCAGGCGCCGGATGGAAACGGCGGCGCGCCCTCGCGATCGAGCGCGCGCCCTTCGCATGCGGACCAAGACTGCCAGCCGTGACGCAAGAAGCGGAGGTCCCCGCCGCCCTGCGGCGGCCGCCAGCGTAGGCCGACGACGATGGACTCCACGTGGATCGGCTGCTCCGCGAGCGAGCGCAGCGAGACGTCGAACGCCGCTTCCTCGCCGCGCAGGTCCGCGGAGACGACGATCTCGAACGGGCCGATGCGATGGGTGCCGATCGCGAGCGGCGCCTCGGCGAGCGCGATCGGTCCGATCACGCCGTCGCCGCTACGGTGCGGCGGAACGTCGCCGGAGTAGCGCACGCC
>DASTOI010000697.1:0-2166 GCA_035762585.1 Myxococcota bacterium | reverse complement strand
GCCTCCGCCGCCCCCGGCCCCGCTGCGGCGCGGTAGCCCGCGACGAGCACCCAACAAACTACAATAACAACTACCGATACAGAATCTGGTCCGCCGTCTCCCGCGGCATCCGAATCCGCGGGAACGCGCCAAACCCGAAGTCTTCGAGCCCGCTCTGAATCACGAGCTCGACCGGAAGGATCGACTCCCGCCCTCGCACGATCCCGTACATCTCCCGCATCCCGCGGAACTCGAACTGCGAATCGGCGCCGGTCCGCGTCTCGTCCGCGATGCCGAGCCGCGCGCGCTCGAAGAACGTCTCGCGGCCCGCATCGGGCGCGAACGTCGCGTCGCGGTCGACGCGCGTGCGCCGCAGCGCGCTCTCTTCGAGCGCCGCCGCGATGCGCGCGAGATGGGCGTCGTTCACCTCGACGCGCCGCACGTCCGGCGCGCCGTCTTTGCCCTCGCGCCCGACGTACGCGAGCTCGATCCAGCGCCCGCCGATCAGCGCGACGCCGTCGGCGTGGAGCTCGCCGTTCTCATAACGCTCGTCGAGCAGACCGGGCTGGAGCGCGAAGCCGCGGGGTCCGGCGACCTCCGGATTCTCGACGAGATACTCGCGGCTCACCTGGATGCTCTGCGGCGTCGCGCGCTCGAGCTCCTTGCGCACGCTCGCTCGCGCGTCGCCGGCGGCCTTCGTCTCCGGGAAGAGCTCCGCGGCGCGCGCGAGCAGCTGCATCCGCCCGGTTCGCGCACGCTCGCGCTGCGCCGCAGCGACGAGCTGCTCGGCGGCGTCCTCACGCAGCTTCGCGCGCTCCTTCTCGTCGACGTCGCTCGCGCCTTCGGCGAGCGCCACTGCGGCGACCGCGTTGCCGCGCTTCGCCTCGTACTCGCGCAGCCAGGTCCGCACCTCGGCGGCGCGCTCGCCGTCCGGCGACTGCTCGAGGTAGCGCCGCGCGAGCGCGGCGGCGGCGCGCTTCTCGGAGCGTCCATAAGGATGGGCGAGCAGCCGCGACGGCAGGCCGAGCACGACGCTGGTGAGGGTCGGGATCTCCACCAGCCACTCGACCGGCCGCGGCAGATCGTGATCGCGCGCGCCGTCCGCGAGCGGGCCGAGCAGCACATGTTGTGCGTTCTGCTTGGTCTTCTCCGCGCGCGCGCGGCGGAACGCGCGGTACGGGTTCGCGTCGAAGTCGCGCAGCATCGCCGTGGCGTGGCGCGCGACCGTGCTCTCGTCGGGCGCGTCCGACTCGATCGCCTCGAGGCGATCCCAGCTCTCCTGCTCCTTGCCGGCTTCGCGCAGCGCGAGCGCGAGCGCGAGCTGCGCGACCTCGCGACTGTGCGGGCGCGCGGCCTCATCGGCGAGCAGCGTATTCGCGGCGGCCGCGAGGTCCGCGCTCGGCGAGAGCAGCGCGCGCGCGAGCGCCCACTCGGCGTCGCTGAGCGGCGCGACCGCGTTCGCGACGGCGATCGTGCGCGCGCGGTTCTCGTTCCAAGCGCGCCCCGCAGCGACTGCGCGCTCGTGCAGCGCCGACGCCTCGCGGTCCTCGCTGCGGTAGCGAAGCGCGCGCTCGGCGAGGAACGCGGCGAGGATCGGCTCGCCCTGCGCGAGCGCGGCTTCGCCCTTGCGCGTCGCGCGCTCGGCCTGCATCTCGCCCCAGCGCAGCTGCGCGCGCTCGATCTTCTCGATCAGCTCGGCGGCCTCGGGCGCGCTCGGGTTCGTCTCGACGAAATCCTTCCAGTGCTTCAGCGCCTGCCGCTCGCGCGGCGTCAGCGTCTCCTCGTCGTGCAGATCGAGCGCGACGCGCACGAGCGATTGCGTGAGGCGGATCGGGATGAAGAGCGGCGTCGCGATCGAGCCGCCGATGCCCTCGGAGAGCTCGTTCGCGGCGCCGCCCCAGCGGATCACGCGATCCTCGCGCAGCCGCTTCTTCGCGAGCGTGAGCGGATCGTCGGCGATGTCTTCGCGGATGCGCGTCGCGAGCTCCGCCGAGACGTCCGTGCGCTCGAGCACGCGCGCCTGCGCGGCGCGCCGCGCGGGGCCGGCCGGCAGCAGCGCGGTCTCGGCGTCGCGTGCGGCGGCGGCGAGGCCGGTGATCGGCTCCTTCGCTTCAGCCCGCGCCGCATCGATCGCCTCCAGCCGCTCGCTCGCCCGCGCCGCGGCCTGCGCGTCGCTCTGCCAAAGCG
>DASTOI010000696.1:0-2227 GCA_035762585.1 Myxococcota bacterium | reverse complement strand
GAGCCGCGGCGGCGCGCCGTCTTGCGCGGGAGCGCCGTAGAGCCGGCTGCCGAGCGAGACGTGCAGCGCCTTCAGCGGATCGATGCGGTCGGCCGGATCGCGCGTCAGGCCGGTCGGCTCGAGTGCGCGCAGCCGCGCCTGCAGGATCTCCGAGCGCGGGATGAAGAGCGGGTTGTCGCCCTGCTCGCCGTGCTCGAGCGGCTCGATCCACGCGAAGCCGACGCGCGGCTCGAGCAGATGGATCGCGCGCGCGCTCGTGAACGGCAGCGGCAGCGTGCGGCGGAAGCGCGTGCGCAGATCGAGGTTCGCGGTCACGAGGTTGCGCAGCTCGGCGCCGCGCTTGCGTGATTCATAGAAGGTTCCGTAATAACCGAGCTCGGGAAGGAACTCGATCACGTCGCCGAAGCGAAGCGGGAGGTGCAGGCGCGGGTTCAACACGACGCGATGCCCGCGGTCGGCGATCAGCTCGCCCTCTTGAAAGACGCCATCGCCCTCGCGGCCGCCGGTCAACAGGAAGTCATCGTTCGAGAAGTCTGGATTCGCGGGTGGATCGAGAGGATCGATGGGATCGCCGTTCGAGTCGCGTTCGAAGCCAGTGGGTACGCCGTCGATGCCGCTGTCGAGGAAGAGTCCGTGCGGCCCGAGCGCCGCGCCCGGGAAGCGGTCGCGGACGGACTCGAGCGCCGTGAAGTGCGTGTAGCGCGCGTCGAACGACCAGAAGAGATGGGAGCCGAGCACGCCCGCCGGCAGCCCCGAGCCGCGCACGTCCGGTGCGCGCATCAGCCAGGTGGTGTCGCGATCGAGGTTGTCGGGGTTCTGGAGGTCGTCCGCGTAGCGGACCTCGCCCGAGACTCCGAACTGGTCGCGGTGGCCGAAGCGATTCTCCGCGAACGCGATCGAGTCCATGTGGCGGTCGTTCCGGAACCGCGAGTACTCGCGAAAGTCGAACGGGAACAGATTGTCCGAGATCACGCGCGCGTCGACCTTGCCGCGCCAGCCGGCGCCGAGGTCCTGATCGTGCAGCCAATCGAACGCCCAGCGATCGTCGTCGAACGGCGTCGACGGGTTGTCGGTGCCATCGAGCGGATCGTTCTTGTGCACCTCGTCGTCGTTCACGAGGAACGTCGCGTACGCCTCGCCCCACGAGCGCTCGCCGATCACGTACTCGAGCGAGAGCTCCTGCTTGAAGCCCCGCTTCGTCAGGTAGTGCGGCGCGATCGTCAGGTTCACCGGGTCCGCGACGGCCCAGAAGAACGGGATGCCGACGTCGACGCCGACGCGCGAGCTCGTGCGCAGCTCCGGGAACAACAAGCCGGTCTCGCGCTCGGTCTTCACCGGGTACTTGAGCCACGGCAGCCAGAGCATCGGCACGCCGAGGATGTCGATCGTCGAGTTGCGCGCGGTCGCGTAGCCGCCGACCTCGACCTCGAGCTCTTCCGAGCTGACGACCCACGGGTCGCGCTCGCCTTCCGGGCACTGGCAGGTGGTGAAGTGCGCGTCGCGCAGCCGGTACTCGTCCTCGCCGCGCCGCTCGATCTCCTCGCCCTCGAGCGTGAACTCCTGCTCGGCTGATTCGACGCTGCCGCCGAGCACGAGCCCTTTGTCCTCGTCGAGCTGGAAGCGCATCGCGCGCGCGCGGACGATGTCGTCGCCTTCGCGCGCGATCACGTGACCGAGCGCGATGCCGCGGCGCGTCTCGTTGCTGAACGCGGCCCAGTCGGCCGTGAGCACGCGGCCCTCCTGCGCGACCTGCACGTTCCCGCGCGCGGTGTAGACCTCGCCCGCGCGCTCGTATCCGATGAAGTCCGCGGTGAGATCGAACGCGCGCGACCCCGCCTGGAACGTGCGCCGCTCACGTGCGGGCTCAGCCTCTTGCGCGGACGCGACGCCGGCGAGCCCAACAAGCACCACGAGGATCGGCGCGAGCGCGGCGCGCCTTCGCTTCGGCGCGCATCGGGAGCCCGAGGTTGCGACCGCCAGCACTGCGCTCCCACGACGCGGGCGCGAGACGCCCAATGGCCGCGCACGCTAGCGACAAAGCTCAGGGAGGCGAGGCGAGAGAACAGGCGGCGAGCCTCATTCCCCCGGATCGAGCGCCGCCGCGAGCGCGTCGAGGTCGCGCACTTCGAGCGCGTCCTCGACCAGGCGCACGAGCTTCTGATCGAATAACTGGTTGAGCCCGCGGTGCGCGTCGTTCATGCGCAGGCCGGCCTCGTTCGCGAGCTTG
>DASTOI010000695.1:0-3679 GCA_035762585.1 Myxococcota bacterium | reverse complement strand
AGAAGCTGCGCGCGCCGATCGTGAACACGCTGCTCGGCAAGGGCGCCGCCGACGAGACGCATCCGCTGCACCTCGGCATGCTCGGCATGCACGGCACCGCGTACGCGAACAAGGCCGTCACGAACTGCGATCTGATCCTCGCGATCGGCGCGCGCTGGGACGACCGCATCACCGGCAAGGTCGACGAGTTCTGCGTCGGCGCGACCAAGATCCACATCGACGTCGATCCGTCCGAGTTCAACAAGGTATTACGACCGGACGTCTGCATTCTCGGCGACGCGAAGGCCGTGCTCGAAGATCTGATCCCGCGCGTCGGGCCGCTCGACACCAGCGCGTGGCTCGCCGAGTGCGAGCGCTGGCGCAAGAAGTATCCGCTGCGTTACGCGAAGAAGGGCGGGCTGCGGGCGCAGCACGTGCTCGACCGGCTCGACGCGATCACCGAGGGCCGCGCGATCATCACGACCGACGTCGGCCAGCATCAAATGTGGGCCGCGCAGTTCTGCCGCACGCGTGAAGGCCGGCGCTGGATCACGAGCGGCGGCGCCGGGACGATGGGCTTCGGCTTCCCGTCCGCGATCGGCGCGCAGCTCGGGCGCCCGAAAGAAGAAGTCTGGGCGGTCGTCGGCGACGGCGGCTTCCAGATGACGCTGTGCGAGCTCGCGACCGCGGCGATCCACCGATTGCCGGTGCGCGTGCTGATCGTCAATAACAACTACCTCGGCATGGTGCGCCAGTGGCAGGAGCTGTTCTTCGAGAACCGGCTCTCGGGCGTCGACCTCGAGGGCAACCCCGATTTCGTGAAGCTCGCCGAGGCTTACGGCGTGAAGGGATTGCGCATCACGCGCCCGGGCGACGTCGACCGCAAGATCAAACAGGCGCGCGCGCACGCGGGCCCGGTGGTGCTGGTCGCCGAGGTCGTCAAGGAGGACAACGTCTTCCCGATGATCCCGGCCGGCGCGCCGATCGCGAACATGATCATCGAGGCGCCCAAGACGCGCATGGAGAAGCCGGTTGGAAGCACCTGAGCAACTCTCGAGGCCTGCCGTGCCCGCCTCCATCTCGCCGGCGCAGGCTCGCGCGCTGCGGCGCGATCTCCACACGATCTCGCTCTACGTCAATAACAAGCCCGGCGTGCTCGTGCGCGTCGCGCTCGTGTTCGCGCGGCGCGCGTACAACATCGAGAGCCTGGTTGTCTCGCCCGCGGTCAGCGGCGACTTCTCGCGCATGACGATCACCTGTTCGGGCGATCCCGAGACGCTCGAGCAGATCATCAAGCAGCTCGCGAAGCTCGTGGACGTCGTGCACGCGATCGATCACACCGGCGATTCGTCCTACGAGACCGAGATCGCGCTCGTGAAGGTGCGCTGCTCACCGGCGGAGCGCGCCGAGGTGCTGCAGATCGCGGAGCATTACGGCGCAAAGGTCGTCGACTTCGGCGCCGACTCGCTGATGCTGCGCGTCTACGGCTCGAGCGAAAAACTCGACGCCTGCCTCGCGCTGCTGCGCCCGCTCGGTCTCACCGAGATCGTGCGCAGCGGAAAGATCCTGATGGCGCGCGGCCTGCAGGAGACCTGACGGGCCCAGGCGCTCGCACTCCTCAGGCGCCTCTCGAGATTCGCTTGCCAGCGGCCGCGCGCCGGATCCATTATGGGGCGGGTGCCGGTCATGCGTCTTCGCCGCTGGCTGTGTTTCGCGTCGATCTCGCTCGCGTCCGCGAGCGCGTGGGCCGGACCGATCGCCGACGAGGGGTTGATCCGCGCGGACCTCGCGCTCGCGATTCCCGGCTTGCCTCCGTTGAACCTGATTCGGAATCCCTACGGAGCGCACTTCTACGCCGATTCGCGCCGCACGCTCCACCCCGGCTCGGCCTTCGCGACGGGCCTTTGCGTCGGCAACGTCTCGGGGTGTTACCCGACCAGCGGACTGCCCGTCCCGATCACGCGCGTCCTGTTCGAGTTGGGTGACAACGGCGGGCTCGACTTCGTCGACAACGACACGGTCGTTTCTCCGTGCTGCGTGTCGGGCGCCGGCATCACCGGCTCGATCCGCTACCGGGCCAAGATCGGGAAGACACCGTCTTTCACGCTCGTACGAGTCCCTTTGAATCTCGGCGCCCCGGGAACTCGGATCTCCCCGACGACTCCCAGCCCGAGCCTGGTTGCGAGCTACATCGGCGACTCATGGCATCTCGCCCCGGTGACGGCCACCGGCCTGACCCGCGACTTCGCGCCGCTGTCCGATGTGATGGCGACCGGCGGCGTCTCGGTGACCGGGGGCGGCGCGCAGGTCGTCAACCTCGTTTCGCTGGCGCGGGTGCGGACGCGCGGGTTGATGAACGGCACCGAAGTCGTTTCGGCGCGTCTCACGCTCCGTTACGACGCCGACGCGACCCCACCGACGGACCTGTGGTTCTGCCCCGAGCCCGGCGGCCTCACGCTGCTCGGCGCGGCGGCCGGCGTGGCGATCGCCGGCCGAAATCTGCGACGACGGACACACCTCTAGCAAGCGAAGCGCGCAGCGAGGACCCGTGAGGGTTCCCCTCGCGGGTCGGAGTCTTCGGAGCCGAGCGAAGTCGAACAGTGGCCTCCGTGTGCGCTGGACCCTCGGCGTGCGGTGATCGGGAATCCCGAGTCGGTCTGCTAGCTCGCGCTTCGCTCGCTCTGCCGTTCGCGTTGCGGGCCGCCCACCCGCCGCCCGCGAACCCGCCACTAAGATCGGTTCCTCGCGCGGAGGCACGCGAGGAGAGGGTGTGGCGGCGAGAGCGGGCTGGTTCCTGGTGGTTGCGGTCTTCGTGTGCGCGCACGCACCCGCGCCGGCGCACGCGTTCGAGTGGAAGGACGTCGCGGAGCGAGCGCGCGCGCTCGCTGCGGAGCCGTACCGCGACCCGAGCGGGCGCGTTCCGGATTGGCTGGTCGGGATCACGTACGACGAATACCGGGACATCCGCTTCCGCCCGGCGTGGTCGCTCTGGCGCGACACGCCGTCGCCGTTCGAGGCGCAGTTCTTCCACCCGGGCGGGTTCTACGATCGCGTCGTCGCGCTGAACGAGATCGACCCGAAGGGTGAGGTGCGGCCGATCCCGTTCTCGCCGGACCTCTTCGACTACGGCAAGAACACGTTCGCGAGCCGCGTGCCGCAGGACCTCGGCTTCGCCGGCTTTCGGCTCCACTACCCGATCAACCGCCGCGACTATCGCGACGAGGTGATCGTGTTCCTCGGCGCGACGTACTTTCGCGCGGTCTCGCGCGGCCAGCGCTTCGGCCTCTCGGCACGCGGCCTCGCGATCGACACCGCGCTCCCGTCGGGCGAGGAGTTCCCGTGGTTTCGCGAGTTCTGGCTCGTGCGGCCGGCGGCGCGCGCGCGCAGCTCGGTGATCTTCGCGCTGCTCGACTCGCCGAGCGTCGCCGGCGCCTACCGGTTCGAGCTCGTCCCGGGCGAGAAGACCGTGCTGACCGTCGCCGCGCAGATCTTCTTCCGCCGCCCCGTGACGAGCCTCGGGCTCGCGCCGATCACGAGCATGTTCTTCGCGGGGGAGAACGGCGGGCCGGGGCGGCGCGACTATCGGCCGGAGGTGCACGACTCCGACGGCCTGCTGCTCTCGGACGCGAGCGGCTGGCGCTGGCGCCCGCTCGCGAATCCCGAGCGCCTCCGAGTCTCGACGTTCACGCTGATCTCGGCG
>DASTOI010000694.1:0-2620 GCA_035762585.1 Myxococcota bacterium | reverse complement strand
GTCTCGCTCGAGAACGTTCCGAGCCGGCGCGCCGCGAAGGGCATCGCGGTGAAGGTCGCCGGCGCCGGCGAAGTCGCCGGCGACGTCGCGTGGGGCGGCAACTGGTTCTTCCTCGCCGAGCGCCCCGAGCTCGCGCTCGACGTCGCGCACGTCGAGGAGCTGACCGCGTTCGCGTGGCGCGTGCGCGAGGCGGTGAACGCGCAGGGACATCCCGAGGTCGACCACGTCGAGCTGTTCGGCCGCGCTGCACGGGGTGCGCACAGCCGCAGCTTCGTGCTCTGCCCCGGGAAGGCGTACGACCGCTCGCCGTGCGGCACCGGCACGAGCGCGAAGCTCGCGTGTCTCGCAGCGGACGGGAAGCTCGACGAGGGCGCCGAGTGGGTGCAGGAGAGCGTGATCGGCAGCCGCTTCCGCGCGCGCTACCGCTGGCTCGATCGCGCGCGCGGCGAAATCGCGCCGGTGATTACGGGCGACGCGCACGTGACCGCGGAGGCCGAGCTTCGACTCGACCCCGCTGACCCGTTCTGTTGGGGCATCCGATGACTCGGGCCAGCTGAGATGGGCTCCGGCGCGAAGCGCGTCGCCGTCATCGGCGGCGGCATCGTCGGGCTGTGCGTCGCGCACGCGGCGCGCGCGCGCGGCCACGAGGTCGTCGTCATCGAGCGCGAACGCGACGGCGGCGATTCGTGCTCGCTCGGCAACGCCGGGCTGATCACACCGAGCCACTTCATCCCGCTCGCCGAGCCGACCAAGATCACGAAGGCGCTGACATCGTTCCTCGACTCGCGCAGCCCGTTCTATCTGAGGCCGCGGCTCGATCCCGAGCTGGTGCGCTGGGGCGCTCTCTTCCTGCGCGCGTCCGCGCCGAAGCGCGCGGCGGCCGCCGCACCGCTGCTGCGCGACTTGTTGATGGAGAGCCGCGCGCTGCACGTCGCGCTCGCGGCCGAGCTCGGCAACGCGCAGCAGCTCGTCGAGCGGGGCCTGCTGATGCTGTGCCGCACGCAGGCGGCGCTCGACGAGGAGGCGCACATCGCGGAGCGCGCGCGGGCGCTCGGCATGCCCGCGGAGGTGTGCAGCGCCGCGCGCGCAGCGGAGCTCGATCCCGGCGCGCAGATGCGCATCGCCGGCGCGGTGCACTACCCGCTCGACAGCCACCTCGTGCCGACGCGGCTGGTGAGCGCTCTCGTGGACGCACTGCGCGCGCGCGGCGTCCGCTTTCACTGGCGCTGTGAGGCGACGGGCCTGCGCGCAGCGGACGGGCGCGTGCTCGCGCTCGAGACCAACGCGGGCGAGCTCGCCGCCGACGAGTTCGTGCTCGCGGCCGGCAGCTGGTCGCCCGGCTTGTTACGGGGCCTCGGCGGGCGCCTGCCGATGCAGCCGGGCAAGGGCTACAGCCTCACGCACCCGAGTCCGCGCCAGCTGCCAGAGCTGCCGTCGGTGCTGGTCGAGGCGAGCATGGCCGTCACGCCGATGGGCGGCGCGCTGCGGCTCGCCGGCACGATGGAGCTCTCCGGCATGGACTCCGCGGATCGCCCCGAGCGCATCCGCCAGATCGTCGACGGCTTCGTCTCATACTTCCCGGAGTTCCGCGCGCAGGACTTCGCGCGGCTCGCGCCGTGGCGCGGGAGGCGGCCGTGCTCGCCCGACGGTCTGCCCTACGTCGGCCGCACCGCCGGCATCGCGAACCTCACGCTCGCGACCGGCCACGCGATGCTGGGCGTCTCGCTCGCGCCGATCACCGGCGAGCTGGTCGCGCAGCTGCTCTCGGACGAGAAGCCGTCGCTCGCGCTCGAAGCGCTCTCGCCCGATCGCCATCGCTCGCCGTAACAACCTCCTTTCGACCTGGAGCCTTCCATGCACTGGACCGGCGTGATCCCGGCGCTCACGACGAGCCTTCGCGCGAACGGCGCGTTCGATGCGCGCGCGATGGCGCGCCATTGCGGATGGCAGATCGAGCACGGCGTCTCGGGTCTCGTCTGCTGCGGGTCGCTCGGCGAGGCGGCGACGCTCTCGTTCGACGAGAAGCTCGAGGTCGCGGAGACGTGCGTGAAGGCCGCGGCTGGGAGCGTTCCGGTCGCGCTCGGGATCGCCGCGCTCTCGACGAAGGAAGCGGTCCAGCTCGCGCGCGCCGCCGCGAGAGCGGGCTGTTCGGGCCTGATGGTGCTGCCGCCCTACGTCTACAGCAGCGACTGGCGCGAGATGCGCGCGCACGTCAGTGCGGTGATCTCGGCGACGCGACTCTCGTGCATGCTCTACAACAACCCGCCTGCCTACCGGACCGATTTCCTGCCCGAGCAGGTGGCCGAGCTCGCCGCCGAGCACCGAAATCTGCGCGCAGTGAAGGAGTCGAGCGGCGACGTGCGGCGCATCACCGCGCTGCGCGCGCTGCTCGGCGAGCGGCTGCAGCTGCTGGTCGGCCTCGACGACGCGGTCGTCGAGGGCGTGCGCGCCGGCGCGAGCGGCTGGATCGCCGGGCTCGTGAACGCGTTCCCCGCGGAGTCGGTCGCGCTGTTCGAGGCCGCGCGCTCGGGAGATGCCGCGCGCGCCGATGCGCTCTACGCGTGGTTCCTGCCGCTGCTGCGCCTCGACGCGCACCCGAAGTTCGTGCAGATGATCAAGT
>DASTOI010000693.1:0-3320 GCA_035762585.1 Myxococcota bacterium | reverse complement strand
TCGACGCCCGCACCGCGCAGCAGCGTCTTCACGTCGTCGAGGTCTTCGCGGAAGTGCAGGTGATGCAGGTGCTTCGAGATCTTGTCGCAGGCATCGGCGCCCATGCCGAGCACCTTGCCCATCTCGCGGAACGCCGAGCGCGTGCGGTAGCTGATCACGGTCGCGGTCATGCCGACGCCGTGCGGGCCATAGCGCTGATAGACGTACTGGATCGCGCGCTCGCGCTGGTCGCCGGACGGCAGGTCGAGATCGATGTCCGGCCACTCGCCGCGCTCTTCGGAGAGGAAGCGCTCGAAGAGCAGCTCCATGCCGACCGCGTCGACCGCTGTGATGCCGAGCGCATAACAAACCGCGCTGTTCGCGGCCGAGCCGCGGCCCTGGCACAGGATGTTCTGCTCGCGCGCGAAGCGCGCGATGTCCCACACGATCAGGAAGTAGCCCGCGAGATCGAGCTTCTCGATCACCGCGAGCTCGTGCTCGAGCTGCGCGTGCACGCGCTGCGAGAGCGGCGCGCCGTAGCGCCCGCGCGCACCTTCATGGGTGAGGCGGCGCAGCAGCGCGGCCTGCGTCTCGCCGGGCGGAGTCGGGAAGGTCGGGAAGCGGTAGCCGAGATCAGCGAGCGTGAACTCGCACTGCTCGGCGATCGCGCGCGTGGCGCGCAGCCAAGCCGGGCGATCGGCGAAGCGCGCGGCCATCTCCTGCGGCGAGCACAGCACGCGCTCGCCGTTCGGCAATAACAGCTTTCCCGCGTTGTCGAGCGTGGTGTGATGGCGCAGGCAGGTGAGGGCGTCGAGCAGCCGCTTGCGCGCGGGCGTCGCCGCGCGCACGTCGCCGCTCGCGGCGACCGGAACGCGCAGCGCTTCCGCCAAGGCGACCGCGCGCCGCGCGCTCGCCTCCTGCGCGCGGTCCTTGCTGCGCGCGACGTCGACCGCGAGCCGCGCGGCGAAAACGCCGGCCGCGCGGCCGAGCCAGCGCCGCGCTCGCTCTCGTGCCTCCGTGCCAGCGGCGCGACCTAACGACTCCGCACCGACCAACGCGAACAGGCCGCCGGCGTGCGCTTCGACCTCGTCCCAGGAGACGCGCGCCTCGCCTTTGGGCGCGTTGCCCTGCGCGACGGTGAGCAGCCGCGCGAGGTGGCGATACCCCGCGCGGGACATCGCGAGCAGCAGCAGCGGGCGCCCCTCGACGTCGGAGAGCTCGGCGCCGACCAGCGCGCGCACCCCGGCCGCCTTCGCAGCGGTGTGGAAGCGCGGCATGCCGGAGAGCCCATCGCGGTCGCCGAGCGCGAGGGCGCCATGCCCGAGCTCCGCCGCGCGCGCGGCGAGGTCCTCGGGATTCGACGCGGCCTCGAGGAACGAGAACGCGCTCTTCGCGCGCAGCTCGACGTAGTCGGGGGAAGACATGGACGGCGAGTTTCGCCCTAGGTTCGCCGATCGGGCAACTCTTTAAGGATGGGCGGCCCCGGAGGGCGCCTCGGGCGTTGCCTCGCAAAGGAATCGCGCGCTTGGCGCTCCACGCGAGAAACTCGACGCATGAACGTCGCGATCGCCTTGCTGCTGCTGCTCGTCGGCCTCTTGAACTTGGCGCCGGTCGCCGGCGTGCTCGGCGGAGAGCGCCTGCAAGCGCTCTACGGCGTCGGCGCGAGCGATTCGCAACTCGTGATCTTGCTGCGTCATCGCGCACTGCTGTTCGGCATGTCGGCGGGCTGCTCGTCGCGGCGGCGTTTCGCGCCGAGCTGCGCAGCGCCGCGATCGCGGCCGGCCTCGTGAGCATGCTCGGCTTCATCGCGATCGCGCGGCTCGAGGGAGGGGCGCACGGGCCGCTCGCGAAGATCGTCGCCGCCGACTGGCTCGGCAGCGCGGCGCTGATCGCCGCGCTGGTGCTCGAGCTCGTGCGGCGCGGGGCCCAGGCGGTCGGCGGCGTCCCGTGAGGACGCCTCGCGCACGAGGCGTGTGACGTGCGCCCTGCTCCATAACAAGCCCGCGACCAGAGGCCCGGTGGCATAATGCGGTGCGGACCTCCGTCCGCTCCGTGGGACCGAAGCAGGTCGCGATGACCGATTCCTCTGCTCGATCGCAGCGCGTGATCGCGTTCGGCGTGTTCGAGATCGACCCGAGCGCCCGCGAGCTGCGGAAGCAGGGCAGGCGAGTACGCCTCCAGGAGCAGCCGCTCCAGGTGCTCGAGATGTTGCTCGCGCGGCCAGGCGAGATCGTCACTCGCGAGGAGCTGCACCGCGCGCTCTGGCCCGGGAGCATCACCGTCGACTTCGACCACGGCCTCAACAACGCGGTCGCGCGCCTGCGCGACGTGCTCGGAGATCACGCGGCGTCGCCGCAGTTCATCGAGACCCTCCCGCGGCGCGGATATCGCTTCGTGTATCCGCTGGCCGCGCCGACGGTCTCGCCGGCAGCTCCGGCGGAGCCGGAGGCGCTTGCACCCCCGAGCGTTTCGAAGCGGCGGCGTCGCTTCTGGCTGTCCGGCGCGGCGCTCGCCGTCGTCCTCGCGGGAGGCGCCGCGCTGGTCCTCCCACGAGCGCCGGAGCGCGCTCGCGCGCCGGAGCCCGCGACCGCCACCGCGCCCTCGATCGCCGTTCTCCCGTTCGTGAACCTGAGCGCGGATCCAGAGAACGACCACTTCGCAGACGGCCTCACGGAAGAGCTCGTGAGCAAGCTCGCAGAGATCCGCGGGCTCGATGTGGTCGCGCGAACGTCGTCCCATCGCTTCAAGGGCTCGCAGCAGTCGTCCACGCAGATCGCGCGGGCGCTCCAGGTGAACCACCTGCTCGAAGGCGGCGTCCGCCGTTCCGGCGACCGGCTGCGCATCACCGCACAGCTGATCGACGCGCGCGAAGACAAGCACCTCTGGTCGCAGACCTTCGACCGCGCCGCGGGCGACATCTTCCAGATCCAGGAGGAGATCGCGTTCGCCGTCGCCGCGGCGCTCCGGGTGTCTCTGCTGGATGCCGACGAGACGCGCATCCGCAGGCACGGCACGCGCGATCCCGAGGCGCATCGGCTCTACCTGATCGCGCAGTCCCATCTGCTGCACCGCACGCGCGCGTCGGACCCCGAGGTCGCGAAGCGCTCACTCGAGGCCGCGCTCGCGCGCGATCCCGAATTCGCGGAGGCGCATGCCGGCCTCGCCCGCTTCTACTTCATTCGCGCGTGGAGCACGCTCGCGGATGCCGAGCAGAGCGCGCGTCTCGGGGCCGCCGCGGCCGCGCGCGCGGTTGCGCTCGACCCCGAGTCGAGCGAGGCGCGCCACGCGAACGCGAACTTCCAGTTCTGGCGGTATCGCTTTCGTGGCGACTTCGCGGCCTA
>DASTOI010000692.1:0-8616 GCA_035762585.1 Myxococcota bacterium | reverse complement strand
ACGCGAGCGCGGCGGCTCCGTGCGCGAGCGGCTCGGGCTCGTGCGCGGCGAACTCAGAGCGTCGAGCGCGCTCGCGGCCGTGTTCGGCGTGCTCGCGCTCTCGGGCGCGCTCGCATTCGCGGTCGCGGCCCTCGGCAATCTCGAGGACAGCTCGCTCGGGCGCCTCGATGCCGCCGCCTCCGCCGCAGCGACCCAGAGCCCCTGGCTCCTGTTGCTCGCCTTCGGCGTCGCGCCCGGCGTGTGCGAGGAGCTGCTGTTTCGGGGCGCGCTCCAGCGAGGCCTGGAGCCCCGCCTCGGCGCCTTGGCGGTAGGCGTCGCCGGCCTCGCGTTCGCGCTCATCCATCTCGACCGGATGCATGGCCCTGCCGCACTAGCGCTCGGGCTCTATCTCGGCGTGATCGCCCGGCGCGGGCGGACGACGTGGCTCGCGATTCTCTGCCATGTCGTCAACAACAGCGCGGCCACGCTGCCGCAGCTCCAGCGCCAGCTCGCCCTCGCGCTGCCGCGTCCCGATTCGTGGGAGGACACCGTGGGGTGGGGACTCGTCTCCGGCCTCGCGCTCGCTGCGTTCTTCTGGGCGACGTCGCGGGGGCCCCGGCAGGCTCGTCCCGCTTCAGGCTGAACGCCGCGCGGTCGAAGACGGGAGCCGGGGGAAGGATGCCGGCGAAAACTCCGCCGCTGCTAGTGCTCGATGACGGCGAGCTCGACGACGTGGTCGAGCTGCTGAACGAGCTCGGCGTCGAGCACGGCCATCTGCGCGGCGCCGCGATCCCGGCGCAGATCGCTCCGCCCGACCGCGTGATCGTCACGACGCCGCGCCGCGCGATGCTGACGAAGGATTGGCCGCGCTCAGCGCCCTATCGCATCGCCGTCGTCACCGAGGATTCCAACACGCTGCGCGCGATGCTGCGCCGCGTCGGCTTCGATTTGTTGTTGCGGCGACCGGTGCATCCCTACGCGCTGCGGCTCGTGTTGCTGCGCGGCCTGTATGCGGGCGAAGAGAAGCGCCGCGAAGAGCGCGTGGCGGTCGGCATCGAGATCCAATTCCGCTCCGGCTTCCGCCGCAAGCGCGCGCTGATCGCCGATCTCTCGCAGCGCGGCTGCCGCATTCTCGGCGAGAAGCCGCTCGCGCTCGGGACGCGAATCCACCTGCCGCTGCCGCCCGAGCTCTCGCCGAGCGCGCTCGTGCTGCCGTGCAAGGTGGTGCGGGCGAGCGCGAAGCCCGAATCGGACGGGCGCTTCGAGATGGGCCTCGCGTACGAAAATCTCTCGCGGGAAAAGCTGATCGAGGTGCGCGCGCTGCTGAAGCGGCTCTCGGACGCCGCGGGCATGGAGGATGCGCGCGTGCTCGCGATGAAGGCGCCCGCCCGCGCGCCGGCTCCCGCGCCGACTCCACTCGCGGCGCGCACCCCGGACGCGAGCGCGAGGCCGCCCGTCGCCGCGCGTCCCGCGCCGGCCCCGGCATTCGCGTCGGCGCCGAAGAATCCGCCCAGCGCGCCGGAGAAGCCGGTCCCGATGGCGGATCGCCGCCAGCACCCGCGCGCCAGCTACTCCGGAAAAGTCCCGCGGCTCGACGACGAGGCTGACTCGGTGCTGCTCGGCCGCGACCTCTCGGTCGGCGGCATGCGCGTCGAGTACCACCCCAATCTGCAGATCGGCGACGTGCTCGAGCTCGCGGTCTATGGCCTGCCGCGCGAGGAGCCGATCGTCGTGAAGGCGCGCGTCGCCCAAGATTCGGGCGACGGCCTCGGCCTCGCGTTCGACAACGTCGAGCCGGTCGTGCAGGCGCGGCTCGAGCGGCTCGTCACGCGGCTGCCGAGCGTCGAGTCGCTTCAGAGCGGCGAGGTCGGCGGCCTCGGCAGCGTCGTCTCGCGCGTGCTCTCAGGGTTTCGCCGGGAGACTTGAGCCGATCTCGCGCTCTTCTGCGTGCGCGATCTCCGCACCCGCCGGCGGCCGGCGCGTCGCGAGCCGGTCGATCGCGGCGGCGCTGCACTTGCCTCCGGGGCAGAACGCAGCGCGAAACACCTGCGCGGCGAGCTGGCTGCCGCTCGTCCACCAGCGCGGCCCCTGCACCGCGACGGTGGCGACCGCAATCTGCGGCGCGTCCGCGGGCGCGACGCCCGCGAACCACTCGTAGCGGCCCGCGGGATTCGTCCCGGTGAGGCTGCCCGTCTTGCCGGCGACCGCGATGCCGGGCAGCAACGGGCGGCCGCGCGGCCGAAACGCGCGGCGCGCGGTGCCGCGCTCGGTCGTCTCTTCGAGCAGCTCGCGCAGCTGCTTCGCGAGATGCTCGGAGAGCACGACGCGCTCGCGTGGCGCGCTCGCCACCGCGAGCGCGCTCCCGCTCGCGCCGAACGCCGCCTCGATCCAGCGCGGCTCGAGCAGGCGCCCGTGCGCGAGCGTGCCGGCGAGCTGCGCGGCGTGGAGCGGCGTGATCATCAGGCCGTCGAGCCCGGAGCCGAGCTTGCCGAGCTTGAACGCGTCGCTGCCCGGGTCCTCGACGTCGCCGGGCGGATGGTCGGGCGCCGGCGGCGAGAGCAGGCCGAAGCGATCGATCGCGTCGAGCATGCCGCGCGCGCCGACGCGATGGACCGCCCACTGTGCGAAGCACTGATTATTGGACGTCGCGAGCGCGCGCTGCAGCGAGACCTCGTTGCCGCGCATCGGCGGATCGACGCGCGACGGCGTCAGCACGTACGGACTGCCCGCGTAACGGCACGTGCCGCGCGCGAGCGAGGGCGCGGCGTCGAGCGTCGCGGCGGCCGTCACGACCTTCACGAGCGAGGCCGCCGGGTAGGCGCGGTCGGGCGGAAAGCTCGCGGGGTCCGTCGAGACGTACGCCGCGAGCGCGCCGCTCACGAGATCCATCACGACGACGTGCGCGCGCGCGACGCGGCCGCCCTCGACGATCTTCCAGATCTCGCGCGTCAGCTCGGGATCGAGCGTGTAGCGGAGCCGAACGCTCTCCTCCGCGGAGAGCGGGAGCGTGCGCTCGAAGCCCCCCGCGTTCTCGCTGAGCGCCAGCAACGCAGCGCGGCTCGTCGGCGCGGCGAGCGAATCCGGCGGCAGCGCGATCGCCTTCGGCCGCGGCGCGGGAGCGGGCACGAGAGCCGCGGGCGCGAGCGACGGCGCGGCGTCGGCGCCGGGCGCGAGCGCGCTCACCGCGGGCGCGACCTCGAGCGCGGGCAAGTGTGGCTCGGGCCCCGGCTCGCGCCGCGTGGGCGTGAACAGCGTGACGAGGCCGAGCGGCAGCACCGCGCACGCACCCGCGATCGTCAGGCGACCGCGCAGACGCATGCGCCGTCGCGCCTTCGGCTCCCCCATGCGTTCGCCACTCCGTGTTCGCAGCTGCGGCGATCCGTTCCTGCTTCAGCACCGCGCGTGGCTGGGGGAAACCTGCGCGGCAGAGATGGTTCGTCGGTAGGACTCGAACAAGAATCGGTCAGACCTGAACGACCTTGACCACTTCGGGAATTTCTTCGCGAAGGCGGCCTTCGATACCGAAGCGCAAAGTGGCTGTCGAGGAAGGACAGCCGACGCACGAGCCCTGCAGCACGACCTCGACGACGCCGTCGTGGAAGCCCGCGAACACGACGTCGCCGCCATCGCGCGCGACGGCCGGCCGCACCTCGTTCTCGAGAATCGCCTTGATGCGCGCGACGACGCCGCTCTCTTCCGTGCGATCCGCGGCCGAGAACGCGGGCCCGAGCGCGCTCTCGCCGGCCGCGGCGAACGCCTTCAGCGCGTCGATCACTGGCTGCGCGAGCTCGGTCCATTCGCGGTTCTCGCTCTTCGTCACCGTGACGAAGCCGGGCGCGAGGAACACGCCCGTCACGTCCGGAATCGCGAACAGCCGCGCCGCGAGCGGCGAGACGTCGGCGGCGACGGGCGTCTGGAAGTTCGCGGTGACGCCAGGCGGCGTGATCTCGTGCGAGAGCACCCACTTCAGCGACTGCGGGTTTGGGGTGCGTTCGGCGTGGAAGCGGAAGTCGAGTGCGGAGGACATGGGGGCGCAGCGTAGCCGCGGGCGCGGATGCGGGGGTGGAGGCCGATTTCGGGCGATCGCTGAGGAGATCGACTCGGCAGAGGAGCGCGCCTCGTATCGCGCGCTTTCGAAGGACCTGGATTCGGGCGTTGTCTCTTGGCTGCGCCCTCGACCGCCCGCCTGAACTCTCTCGCAGCCGCCCCACCGCAAACGCTGCGAGAAAAAAAGCGCTGCGAGCAAATTGCTGCAGAGCGATGCAAGCGCCTATGGCAGTTGCGCCGCAGGAGTTGTGAGTGAAGGATGTCGGGTCGATGGGTCGATGCCGGAAAGCGGGTCGGGCTAATGCCTGTTGGCTGTCCAAAGAAGCAGGTGATCGTTGGCCGAGACGCCCCCTTACACGTTCGAGTGGGACGCGGCCAAGGCTGTGTCGAACATCAGGAAGCACGGCGTCACGTTCGAAGAGGCTGTCACGGCGTTCGGAGATCCGCTGTCGCGCACGGTTTCCGATCCCGACCACTCTGAAGAAGAGGACAGGTTCATTCTCATCGGTCGATCAAGGGGCGATCGCCTCGTGGTCGTGGTCCAAACGGAACGTGCCGATAGAATCCGGATCATCAGCGCAAGGCTCGCGTCCAAGCGCGAGAAACGAGAGCATGAAGAAGAGCAAAGCTAAGCCCGCGAACAGAGAGATGAGGCGGTACTACAGCTTCTCCGGGGGCGTGCGCGGGAAGTACGCCCCTCGTGTCGCCAAGACCGCGACGGTAGTCGTGCTCGAGCCGGATGTGGCCAAGCACTTTCGCACTTCGGCATCAGTCAACTCGGCTTTGCGGGCGCTTGCCAAGGCCAAGCCTCGGGCACAGAAGCGCTCGGCGTAGCCCCCAAAGACGGCGGCCCAACGAGCGGGTGTCACACAGCCGCGGTCGGAGGCGTGGGCCGGTCTCCCTCGGCGGGCGCCTGGTCGGGGCTCTTCACGCTGCCGGCTGCCGTCATTCTTTGCGTGGCCCGGCGCATCGCTCGTAATCGAACGCGTCGAATCACGCCTGCCCGACGCAGAACCCGACGTTCCGGCGAAGGGCTGGGGGCGCTTCCTTGGGCCCGCGTTGGCCGTCCTAGCCGCGGGTCTCGTCAGCCTCTTCACAACCCTGTCCTTTCTCCCGACGCTGCTCCTCTTCTTCGTCGTCGGCGGCGTACTCGGCATCGCCTCCGCGTGGGAAGACTCACGACGAGCCTAGAACGCAGATGCTCCGCTGCCTCGACTGAGTGACCGCGTCGAGTCACTAGAACACGCGCGCTTCGAAGTCACTGAGCTCGCAGACGAGGAAGCCGCGCTCCGCGGCGATGCGGCGCTCGCGGGCGCCGTTGTAGCCCCAGGCGGCGAGCACGCAGCGGGCGCCGATGGCGGCGACGTCCTCGAGGTGATTGACCTTGTCGTCGACGAAAGTGACTTCGGCCACGGGCACGCGTGCGCGCTCGGCGATCAGGCGCACGTGCTCGCGCTTCGCGACGGCGGTCTCTTTGTCGAGCACTGCATGCTCGGGGAACAGGTCGTCGATGCCGTAGTGCGCGAGTAGCTCGCGGACCGAGCGGCGGTCCTTCGCGGTCGCGATCCACAGCGAGACGTCGCCAGCTCGGCGCCGTAACAGCTCGCACAGGCCGGGATAGGGACGGATCAGGGCGTGCCAGCCGACCGGATCGCGCTCGATCCACGCCGCGCGCTCGCGGTAGAACTGCTTGTGGAACGCGCGCAGCGCGGCCGGATCGAGCTCGCGCCGGAACGCGTCGTAGGCCGCCTGATCGTCGAGCGCGCGCCCGCGCTCGATCGCGGCGAGCGCGATCGCGTAGTCCTCGGCGCGATTGCCGAGCGGCATCAGCGCGACGAATTCCGCGAAGAGCGTCTCGTCCGCCTCGCCCCGCGCGAGCTCGCGCGAGATCGCGCGGCGATAGGTGCGCACCGCGACCGCGAACGCCTCGCGCGCCGAGTCGCACAGCACGCCGTCGAAGTCGAGTGCGAGCGCGCGCATATCGGCGCACCGTAGCGGGGCGATTGACGGACAAACCTCGATCGGGTCTGGCACGGAGCCTTCTCCGGTAGGCCGGTCCGATCCCGCGATAACGTCGGAGCCTCGCACTCGGAGCCGCCATGCCCCTCACGCTCTCCTGCGCGTTCGCGACCTCGAACCAGAGCCACGAGCACGCGCGCGTCGCGGAGCAGCTCGGCTATCGGCGCGCGTGGTTCTACGACTCGCCGGCGCTGTATCCCGACGTGTGGGTGCAGCTGTGCCGCGCTGCCGAGCGCACGCAGCGCATCGGCCTCGGGCCGGCAGTGCTGGTGCCGAGCCTGCGCCATCCGATGACCAACGCCGCAGCGATCGCGACGCTCGCGGAGATCGCGGGCGCGGAGCGCGTCGCGGTCGCGATCGGCTCGGGCTTCACCGGCCGCTTGACGCTCGGGCAGCGGCCGCTGCCGTGGTCGTTCGTCGGCGACTACGTGCGCGCGCTGCGCGGGTTGTTACGGGGCGAGCTCGTCGAGTGGGAGGGCCGCGCGATTCAGATGATGCATCCCGACGGCTATGCAGCGCCGCGTCCTCTCGAGGTTCCGTTCGTGATCGCCGCCGCCGGGCCGAAGGGAATCGCGGCCGCGCGCGATCTCGCGCAGGGCGTGTTCGCGACGGCGCCCGTCCCCGGCTTCGCGTGGTGCGTGATGCTCGCGTTCGGAACGGTGCTGGAGCCGGGCGAGAGCCCCGGCAGCGAGCGCGCGGTCGCGGCGGCCGGTCACGGCGCTGCGGTCGCGCTCCACGCGGCGATGGAGTTCGGGAATCTCGGCGCGCTGCCGAACGGCGCGGAGTGGGCGGCCGTCTACGAGAAGCTGCCGGAGCGCACGCGCCATCTCGCGCTGCACGACCAGCACCTGATCGCGGTCAACGCGCGCGACAAGGCGTTCGTCACCGGCGAGCTGCTCGCGAAGACCGGCCTCGTCCTCGACCGCGCCGGCTGGCGCGCGAAGCTCGCCGCGCTCGAGGCCGAAGGTGTCACGGAGCTCGCCTACCAGCCCGCCGGCCCGAACATCCCCCGCGAGCTGGAAGCAATGGCCGAGGCAGCTCGGTGAGCGTGCATTCACGTCTTCATCGCCCAGGTGTCGCGCCGCAAGCGCGGCGCAGCCGCGCGCGCAGCGAGGCGGAGTCCTCGGAGCCGAGCGAAGTCCAATGAGCTGGAAGCCCGAGCTCGACGAGATCGCGCGGCGCGCGGAGCTCGCCAAACAGATGGGCGGCGAGGAGCGCGTCGCGCGGGCGCGCGCGGCGGGGCGGCTGCCGGTGCGCGAGCGGATCGACTTGTTGCTGGACGCCGGCTCGTTCCACGAGACCGGCGTGCTCGCGGGCAAGGCCGAGTACGACGAGCAGGGGCGCATGAAGAGCTTCACGCCCTCGAACTTCGTGTGTGGGCGCGGCTTGCTCGACGGACGGCAGGTCGTCGTCGGCGCCGACGATTTCACCGTGCGCGGCGGCGCTGCGGACGGCACGGTCGGCAACAAGATGGGCTGGGCGGAGAAGACCGCGCGCGAGCTGCGCGTGCCGATGGTGCGGCTCGTCGACGGCACGGGCGGCGGCGGCAGCGTGAAGACGAATGCGACGATCAAGCGCTCGTACGTGCCCGCGAACCCCGACTTCGACGTCGTCACCGAGCTGATGTCGTGCGTGCCGGTCGTCGCCGCCGCGCTCGGGCCGGTCGCGGGGCTCGGCGCCGCGCGCGTCGCCGCGTCGCATTTCTCGGTGATGGTGAAGGGCACGAGCCAGCTGTTCGTCGCCGGCCCGCCGGTCGTGCGGCGCGCGTTCGGGCGCGACGTCACCAAGGAAGAGCTCGGCGGCTCGCACATCCACGCGCGCGAGAGCGGCGCGGTCGACAACGAGGCGGCGAGCGAGCAGGACGCGTTCGCGCAGATCCGCCGCTTCCTCTCGTATCTGCCCAGCTCGGTCTGGGATTCGGCGCCGCTCGCGACCTGCGATGACCCCGCCGATCGCCGCGAGGAGGCGCTGCTCTCGTTCATCCCGCGCGATCGGCGCAAGACCTACGACGTGCGCAAGCTGCTCGCGCTCGTCCTCGATCGCGATTCGTTCTTCGAGATCGGGCGCTACTTCGGCAAGCCACTCGTTACGGGGCTCGCGCGCCTCGGCGGCATCCCGATCGCGCTGATGGCGAACGACAATCGCCAGCTCGCCGGCTCGATCGACGCCGATGCGTCCGAGAAGATGACGCGCTTCGTCGACCTCGCGGACACGTTCCGGCTGCCGGTCGTGAACTTCGTCGACAACCCGGGCTTCCTGGTCGGCACCGAGGCGGAGCGCGCGGGCACGATCCGCAAGGGCGTGCGCGCGCTCGCGGCGGTCTTCCAGGCGAGCGTGCCGTGGTGCTCGATCATTCTGCGCAAGGCCTACGGCGTCGCGGGCGCGGGGCACAGTAATCACACGCGCGGCCACCTGCGCTACGCGTGGCCGTCGGGCGAGTGGGGCTCGCTGCCGATCGAGGGCGGCGTCGAGGCGGCCTACAAGCGCCAGCTCGAGGCGTCGCCCGACCCGGAGAAGCTGCGCGCGGAGCTCGAGGCGCAGCTCGCGTCGCTGCGTGATCCGATCCTCACC
>DASTOI010000691.1:0-7687 GCA_035762585.1 Myxococcota bacterium | reverse complement strand
GCGGCGCTCGCCACCCGCACCCGGGCAACGGTGACTTCGATCGCGCGGCCCGCGCGCACGTACCCGAATCGCGCTCGGTGCGCGCGTTCGAACGCGGCTGCCCAAGACTCGCCTTCGCCGGCCGCCACGCTGAGCGCGCTCTCTGCGCCCTGATAACGCAGATCGAGAGAACGCTCAGCTCGAAGCGCGCTCGCCGACAACCCCTCGTCGGCGAGCGCGGCGAATCCTTCGCGCTCGATCTCGTCGAGCAGCTCCGTGACTTCCCGCGGCGCGTCGCCGTTCGCTACGAGCCGCACGCGCCCCGCATCGCGTTGCCCATCCCAGCTGCGCGGCGCGACGCCGATGCCGTACGCGCTGAGAAGTCCCGCGAGCGGGTGCACGAGGATCGTGCGCATGCCGAGCCGGCGCGCGACCTCGCACGCGTGCTGGCCGGCGGCGCCGCCGAACGCGACCAGCGCGAGCTCGCGCGGATCGACCCCGCGCGCGATCGAGACCTCCGCGATCGCGAGCGCCATCCGCTCGTTCGCGATCTCGAGGAAGCCCGCAGCGATCTCGTCGGGCGTGCGCGCGTGCCCCGCGTTCGCGAGCTGCGCCTGCAGCTCTTTCAACGCGCGCTCCACCGGCTCGCGACGAAGCGCGAACGGAAAGCGCTCCGCGGGCAGCCGGCCGAGCCACAAGTTCGCATCGCTGAGCGTGAGCTCGCGCGCGTGCGGCCGCCCATAACAAAGCGGGCCCGGGTCGGCCCCGGCGCTCTCCGGCCCGACGCGCAGCTGCACGCCGTCGAAGCGGCACAGCGAGCCGCCGCCCGCCGCGATCGTGTGCACGCGCAGCATCGGGGCCTTCACGCGCTGGCCGGCGACGATCGTCTCGAACGCGCGCTCGGGCTCGCCGTTCGCGATCAGCGAGACGTCGGTCGACGTGCCGCCCATGTCGAAGCCGATCGCGCTTGCGAAGCCCGCGGCCGCGGCGACGCGCGCGGCGCCGATCGCGCCGCCGGCCGGCCCCGAGAGCAGCGCGCTCGGCGCGCGGAAGCGCTCCGCGTCGCAGAGCCCACCCGAGGACTGCATGAAGCGCAGCCGCGCGTTCAGCAGCTCGGCCGCGAGCGCAGCCAGATGCGCGCGCAGCAGCGGCGTCAGGTAGGCGTCGGCGACGGCCGTCTCGCCGCGCGCGAGCATGCCCTGCTCGCGCGCGAGCTCGTGCGAGGCGACGACGTGCGCGAAGCCGAGCTCGCGCGCGAGCGCAGCGACGCGCGCTTCCCAGCTGGGATCGACGCTCGCGTGGATGCCGAGGATCGCGACGGACTCGATGCCCGCGCGCTTCGCGTCCGCGAGCGCCGCGCGCGCCGCGGCTTCGTCCAGCGCCTCCAGTACGCGGCCGCGCGCATCGCAGCGTCCCGAGAGCTCGAGTGCGCGCTCGAACAGCGGCGCTGGCTTCGCGATCGCGAGCGCGAACAGATCGGGTCGCTCCTGCGTGCCGATCGCGAGCAGGTCGCCGAGCCCGCGCGTCGTCGCGAGCAGAACGCGCGCGCCGCGGCGCTCGAGCAGCGCGTTCGTCGCGACCGTGGTGCCGAGCTTCACCTCGCACGGCGGCAACGCGTCGCCCGGCTCGCAACCGCCGGCGTCGCGGAGCACCGCATGGATCGCCTCGATCGGCGCGCGCTCGTGCGAGAGCAGCTTGCGCGTGTGCAGCGCGCCATCCGGGGCGAGCGCGATGCAGTCCGTGAACGTGCCGCCGCGATCGATCCAGAATCGCCAGCGCTCCGCTGGCCCTTTGCGGGCTGACCCGAGAGGGCAGCCCTGCGCAGCCACCGGCCGGGTCACGCCCGCGCCTTTGCTCCGTACAGCACCGCGCGCAGGTCGAGCGCGAGGCGCGTGCCGTCCAGTAACAAGTGGCGCGCGTTGAAGCTCTTCGCGCTGACGCGAATTCCGATCTGCCGCGAGTCGCAGTCCGACGGCGTCGCGAAGCCCAAGATGCCGTCGGCGCTCGTCGCGCCGCGCGCGAGCACGCGCGGAGCGGCGCCCTCGCGATGCAGCTCGACGACGACCTCCGCACCGCCGAGCGCCGGCTTCTCACCCGTCGCATCCGCATCGTTGTCCGCGACGAGCACGCGCGCGCTGCGCCCATCCGGCGCGCGCTCGGGTGTTACGGCGAGGTCGCGCAGCCAGATCATCGGCTCCGCGACGATCGCCTCGAGGCCCGCATCGAGCACGTGCGCCGTCGGATTCGCGCGCAAGCTCACGTCCTGCGGCGCCATGCCGTGGTCGGCGGTCACGACGAACAGCGTCTCGTCGAGGAGCCCCGTCTTGTCGAGCACCTCGAGCACGCGGCCGATGCGGCGATCGCTCTCGTCGAGCGCGTCGCGCAGGCCTTCCGCGTGCGGGCCGTAGTCGTGCCCCGCGCCGTCGGTGAGCGTGAGCTCGTGGTAGACGAAGTCGGGCGGCGGGAGGTCCTCGCGCGTGAACAGCTCGATCACCTGCGCGACGCCACGCGTGTCGACGACCGCCTCGTTCGCGACCGCCGGGAACTCGCGTGCCCAGCGCGGATTCTGGTCGACCGACAGCTCCGCGGTGAGCTGCTTCACGCGCCCGCGCTCGCAAAGATTCCGGCTCTCGAGCACCGCGTGCTTCGCGCTTCGGCCGAACGGCGCGTAGATCGCGGCCGTCATGCAACCCGCGCCGCGCACGCGATGGAACGCCTCGTAGAGGCTCTCGACCGCGCTCGACGCGTAGCCCTCGGTGCCCGCTTGCTTGCCCTGCGGCGAGACCGTCTCGCGCGACTCGCGCAAGTAATAAGTCGGGTTCACGACGTCGTGGTGGCCGCACCACGCGCCGGTGCCGAGCGCGGTGTGGCTCGGCCACGTGATCGACGGGAAGTTCACGATCGAGCCGCCGCTCAGCACCGCGGCGCGATCGCGCAGGCGGCGCAGGTTCGGAAGCGCATCGGGGTCGCGCGCGAGGCGATCTTCGAGCTCCGTCTGGTGAAGGCCATCGAGCAGCAACACGTAGAGACGGCGCGGCGCGTCCCCGCTGGCGCCGTCGAGCAGCTCGTTCGCGGCGCGGCCGTCTTGACGCGAGAGGTAGACGTCCGGCGCGACGCCGCGCTCGGAGGCGGTGCGGCCGGTCGCGTCGCAGCCGTCGATGCGCGGGAAGCCGAGCGCGGCGAGGCAGGTCGGCGCGATGTCGACCGAGCGCAGCGCGAGCCGGTGCGTGCCGCGCTTCACACCCGGCCCTGAGAACCAGAGCGGCGCGCGCGCTTGGCGCACGTGGAGCGCCCCGTGCGTGCCGGGCTGCGTGCCCTGACACCACTCGCGCGGCGAGACGGCGAGATCGGGCGCGTTCGGCGAATCGAACAGCTGCGCCGCGCGCTCGTACGCGAACGGGTAGCTCTGCTGCGCCGGCGCGATGAAGCGGCGCGCGGGATCGCTCGCGTCGAATCCGCCGGCCGCCGCGGCGCGCTGCTCGTCGGCGAGCGTCGCGAGCGCGAGTGCGTCCTGGTTCGCGACGGGGTTCTCCCCAATCACTTCGAGCACTTCGAAGCCCAGCGCGCCGTCGTCGCGAATCACGCGCTGGAAGCGCACGAGCCCGCGCGCCGACCAGATCTCGTAGGCGCCCGCCGCACCGCTCTCGCCGGCGCGCCACGTGATCACGAGGTCGACCTGCGCGCCGATCTTCGGATCTGCGAGCAGCGCGTGGATCGCGCGATTGCCCGACTCTTCCTGCTCGGGATCGAGCCCCTGCCCCGCGAGCCGCTCCGGTCCGTGGATTCGCATCGGACCAGCCTATCGGGTTCGGCTCCGCTCGGCTTCGCCTCGCTGCGCGCGGCGAAGCGCCGCTTGCTCGCGCCGCTCGGCCCTACATCACGTAGTTGAGCGCGAGCCGGCCGCCGTCGGGGTAGATCGTCGTGCCGGTGAGATACGACGCGTCGTCGCTCGCGAGGAAGGCCACGACGCGCGCGATCTCCTCGGGCTCGCCGAGCCGGCCGAGCGGCGTGCGCGAGAGCAGGCGCGTGCGCGCGGCCTCGTCTCGCCCGAGCACGCCGCGCAGCATCTCGGTCGCGATCGAGCCGGGGCCGATGCCCATCACGCGAACGCCGCGCGGCGCGAGCGAGAGCGCCATCACCTTCGTCAGCTGATTCAGCCCGCCCTTGCTGACCGCGTACGGGACCTGATTGGCGATCGCGACGATCGCGTTCACGCTCGACATGTTGAGGATCACGCCGCGCGAGCCGTCCGCGCGCGCCGGCTGCGCGAGCATCTGGCGCGCCGCGGCCTGCGCGCAGAGGAACGCGCCCTTCAGGTTCACGCGCAGCACGCGGTCGAAGTCGTCCTCGCGCAGGTCCAGGAAGTCCGCCGCGTGCACGATGCCGGCGTTGTTCAGGACCACGTCGACCCGGCCCCACGTGCGCGCGGCGAACGCGACGAGCGCGTCGGCGTCGGAGCGCGAGCCGACGTCGGCGCGCTGGAAGCGCGCGTCGCCGCCGCGCGCGCGGATCTCCTCGGCGACCGACGCGCCGTCGCTCTCGTTCATGTCCGCGATCACGACGCGCGCGCCGTTCGCAGCGAGCTCGCGCGCGCATGCCGCGCCGATCCCCTGCGCCGCGCCGGTGACGATCGCGACTCGACCTTCCAGCTTCGCGGTCATGGCGTCTCCTTGCGTGAGCTATTGGGGTCTGACCCTATTGGCCCACCGCGCGCGCGAGCGACGGAGCACGCGGACGGACATGCGGGAGAGGACGTCGCGCGTCGCGGCGTCACCCAGCGCGTAGAGAAGTGGCAGCGCGAGCGCGGCGTAGAGTGCGCCGCCGAGCGCGAGCTCGAGCAGCGCACGCGGCGTGACGCCGGCGCCGCTGCGCGTGCCCGCGATGTCGGAGACGAGCCACGCGATCGCAGCGGCCGGCAGTGAAGCGGCGAGCGCGCGCAGCAGCGTGCCGAGCAGCGGCAGCAAGCGCGGCGCGCCGTGGCGAAGGCGCGCGAGCACGACGGTCGCGAGCGCATTCGACGAGATCGCGAGCGCGCCGGCGAGCGCGAGGCCGGCTGCGCCGTGCGCGCGCCCGAGCGTCGCATACAGCGGATACGCGACCGCGACGAAAGCGCTCCCTAACAGCATCGGCCGCCACATGTCGGCGCGCGCGTAGAACGGGCGCACTGCGACGGTCTGCACGACCCAGCCCGGAACGCCGAGGCAGAACAGCTGCAGCGCCGCGGCGACGGGCGCCGCGTCGCCGAGCGCGAACTCGCCGCGCACGTAGACCGCGCGCACGAGCGCGCTCGCGAGCGACGCGGTGCCGACGCCGAGCAACACCGCGACCGCGGTCGACGCCTGCAGCGTGCGCAGCACGAGGCGATCGAGCTCCGCCTTCTCACCGCGCTCGAGCAGCTTCGCGAACGCCGGGAGCGCCGCGGTCGCAACGGCTTGCCCAACCAGCCCGACCGGCAGCTGCATCAGCCGCCGCCCGAATGCGAGCGTCGCGATCGAGCCGGTGGCGAGCAGCCCGCCGAACCAGCGGTCGTACCACTCGTCGACCGTGATCAGCGTGACGCCGAGCATCAGCGGCAGCGCGATCACGAGATAGCGCCGGAACTCGGGGTCGAGCGGCGCGACGCGGAAGCCGAGCGGCACGCGCCCGCGCGCCTCGTAGAGCGCGGTCCCGAGCGAGCCCGCGGCTGCGCCGAACAGCGCGCCCCACGCGAAGCCCTCGATGCCGAGCGCCTGCGCGCCGACCGCGCCGCCGGCGATGATGCCGAGGTTGTAGACGATCGGCGCAGCCGCCTGTGAGCCGAAGCGCCCGCCGGCCATCAGCGCACCGCGCACGATCCCGCCCGCGATGAAGAAGATCTGCGCGGGCAGCACGATGCGCGTGAGGCGCGCGGTCAGCGCCTGCGCCTCGGGCTCGAAGCGCGGGAACTGCAGCGCGACCAGCGCGTCCGCGAAGGTCCATAACAACGCGCTCGCGAGCAGCGCGGCCACCGTCATCGTGCCAAGCACCGTCGCGAGGAAGCGCCGCGCGCCGGCCTCGCCGCGCTCGTTCTGCGCGCGCGCGTAGAGCGGGATGAACGCGATCGAGAGCGCGCCGCCGGCGAGGAAGTAGAACAGGATGTCGGGGATCTGGAACGCGGCGTTGTAGGCGTCGGTCTCGCGCCCTCGGCCGACCAGCCCCGCGATCACGGCCTCGCGCGCGAAGCCGAGCACGCGCGAGAGCAGCTGGCTCGCGGCGAGCAGCAGCGCGGCGAAGCCGATGCGGCGAGCGGTCTCTGCGGTCATCGCGCGCGCAGGATGACGCGCGATCGCGCTCAATCCAGCGGGTTCAGCTCCCGCCAGATGCGCCCGTCGAAGCTCTCCATCACGACGTAGTCGCCCTCGCGGCCCTTCAGGAACGGGTAATCGAGGGGCACCTTGCCGTACGGCGTGTCGAGCACGTATTGCGGGATCGCGAAGCCGCTGGTGCGGCCGCGCAGCGCGCGGAACAGCTCGAGGCCGCGCTCGATCGGGACGCGGAAGTGCGCGGTGCCCTCGAGCAGCTGCGCCTGATAGACGTAATAAGGCCGCACGCGCATCCGCACGAGGCCCTCGCAGAGCGCCTTCATCGTCGCGACGTCGTCGTTGACGCCGGCGAGCAGCACGCTCTGGTTCCCGACCGGAATGCCTGCGCGCGTCAGCAGATCGCACGCGCGCGCGGCGTCGGGCGTCAGCTCCTTCGGATGATTGAAGTGCGTGTTCAGCCAGATCGGGTGGTAGCGCTGCAGCATGTCGCACAGCTGCGGTGTGACGCGCATCGGGAGCGTCACCGGCAGGCGTGTCCCGAGCCGCACGATCTCGACGTGTGGGATCTCGCGCAGCGCGCGGATCAGCCACTCGAGCCGGTCGTCGCTGAACACGAGCGGATCGCCGCCGGTGAGCAGCACGTCGCGGATCTCCGGCGTCGCGCGGATCCAATCGAGCGCGATCTGCAGCTCCGCGCGCTTCATCGTCCACTCTTCGTCGCCGACCATGCGCTTGCGCAGGCAGTAGCGGCAGTAGAGCGCGCACTCGTTGTTGACGCAGAACGCGATGCGATCGCGGTAGACGCGCACGACGTTCTTCACCGGCGAGTGCGCGACCTCGTCGAGCGGATCGGCGAGCCCGACCGGGTCGCCGAGCTCGGCGAGCCGCGGCACCACCTGCTTGCGCACCGGGCAGTCCGGATCTTCGGGGTCCATCAGCGAGGCGTAATAAGGCGTGATCACGAAGCGGAAGCGCTCCGAGAGCGCTGCGATCGCGCGCGCCTCGTCGTCGGTCGGGCGGATGAACGCCGCGAGCTCGCCGGGCGAGCGGATGCGCTGCTGCATCTGCCAGGTCCAGCTTCCCCAGTTCAGGGAGCCGATGTCTGCCCGCGTGGCCGTCACGAGAGGCCCAACCTCGCAAGGCCGTCCTTGAGAACTTCGGCGAGCAGATCCGCGAGCGGGCGGCCCATCAGCTCGGCCAAGATGCCGAACGACGCGTCGGGAGCGAACGTCGGCAGCGGATTGATCTCGAGGAAGCGCGGCGCGCCGACGGCGTCGAGCTTGAAGTCGACGCGCGCGAAGTCGCGGCAGCGCAGCGCGGCGAACGCGCGCAGCGCGTGCGCGACGAGCTCGTCCTCGAGCGCCGGCGTCAGCGCGCCCGGCGTGTGGTGCGCGAGCGCGCGCCCCGCGGCGCGCTCGACCGCGTGC
>DASTOI010000690.1:0-3347 GCA_035762585.1 Myxococcota bacterium | reverse complement strand
AAATGACTCCCATGCCGGGGGAGAGACGCTGCGGGGAAGCGGCGTCGCGGAGAGCGTCGCCCGACGGATCGATCGCGGTGCGGGCCCCGAAGAGCGCGTGCGGCCCGGCGACGATCTCCGTGAGACCCCGCGCGGCTGAATCCGCTCGCAAGAGCTGCGCGGCGTCGGATTCACTCATTCCTTCGCAGAGCTCGGAATCCACCTGCAGTGCCACCTCGTACCCGATCCGCTGCAGCTCCCGGAGCGCCGCGAGTTTTTGGGGCAGCCGCTGCGGCCGAGGCATGGCGGCACGTTCGCGATTTCTCATTGCCTTTTTTTGCCAAGCCGCGTATCGGAAGCCGCCAGCGCGAGTGCCGGAGCCCGCCAGGCTCTCGGCCGCGGGAGGCACAGGCGGTTTGCGCAAGGATCTCACGATCACCGGCGGCTGGACGCTGTGGATCGCCCGTGGGCTCGAAGCGCTTGGCTTGGACCTCGCCTCGCTCTGCGTGCGATCCGGTATCCAGCCGAGCATGTTGCGCGATCCCGATGCGCGCATTCCGGTGGATCTGCTCGTCGGGCTCTGGGAGGAGGCCGAGCGCGCGGCGAAGGATCCCCTCGTCGGCCTCCACGCAGGCGACCACACGACCGTGTCGCTCAACCACGTGCTGTCGCTGATCATCGCGTGCAGTCGGAACCTGCGAGACGGCCTCACGCGCGTCTTTCTCTACGACAGTCCTCTCCTCGCGAACCGAACCCACGCGAAGATCGAAGACCGTGGCGACGACTTCTCATTCGAGTTCGACGAATTCAGAGGGGAGCTCCCCGCGCCTCGCCACCAGGTCGACTTCACGGTGGCGACGCTCTCGCACCTCTTCGCGCTGTGCTCGGGCGGCTCGATCGGGATGCGCGCCGTCTACCTGCGGCATCGCTACTCCACCGGTCAGCGCGAGTACGAGCGCGTGTTCGGCTGCCCCGTTCGATTCGGTCAGTCGTGGAACGGAATGCTGATCCCACGACGCGTGATGCTGCGCCCGTCGCCGAGCTACAGCCCGCAGCTCGTTCGCCGGATCGAGGCGATCGCTGCGGAGGAGGTCCGCAAATTCGCCTCGCCTGGCGTGCGTGCGCAGCTGCAGGACATGATCCAGCTGCGGCTCGGCGTCGAGCGGACGGACTCGGACTCGCTCGCTGCTGCGCTGCACATGAGCTCGCGCACGCTCCAACGCCGGCTCCACGACGAGGGGACTCATTACGCCGAGGTCATCGACGCGGCGCGCTGTGCGCTCGCCTGCGAGCTGCTCTCCGCCGACGAATCGGTCGCCCGCGTGGCGAAGCGTTGCGGCTTCGCGAATCCGACCTCCTTCGTGCGCGCGTTCCGGCGCTGGAAGGGCGAGACGCCCGGCGCGTTCCGCACGAAATCCGTGAAGTCGACGGCCTCCGAGGGGTGCCATCAGGCAGCAGGAGCGCCTGGAGGAAGTCGAGAAGCGCGCGTACGAGGCTCGAACCGAAGCGCCTAAGCGCCGTGCTCTCCTGAGAGGCTGAACGCGGTGGACGCCCCGCATTGGCCCTCGGCCCAGCGCGGGAACACACCCGCGAGCCGGAGGAACGCGCGGAACACCGGGCTCGCTGCGAACTGGCTCGGGCGTCGCTCGCGCGCACGAGCTCACGCGCGGTTCCGCTTCGGCGAGCCCGATCGTGTGGTCGAGCAGCTCGCGCCCGCCCGCCGGCCCGTGGCTCGGAATCACGACGCGAGCCTCCGGAAAGCGCGCGGCGACTGCGCGCACAGCGGCGGCCCAGTGGCCGACATCGGCGTCCGCCGTGTTCCCGAGGTCTTTCGTCGCAGCGGGGCGGATCAGGCAGCCGCCGAACAGCACGCGCGCCGGCGCGAAGTAGACGACGAGATTGTCCCGCGTGTGGCCGCCGCCCGGAAAGAAGACCTCGAGCCCGGCGAGCGAGGTCGCCTCGCCGGCCTCGAGCGAGAGCGCGTGGCTCGCGATGCCGAGCCCGCGAGTCGGCGCGTCGAGGTTGGTCAGCACGTGCGCGTACGAGCTGACGCCCGCGCGCTGCGCGGCGCCGATCCCGCCCATCTTGTCGTTGTGCGCGTGCGTGACGATCAGCGTTCGTACCGGCGCGCCGACCTCACGCTCGATCCGCCCTAACAGCTGCTCCGTGTCGAGATCGCTCCAGGCGGTGTCGACCATGACGACGCCGTCCGGCTGTGCGACGACGAGGCCCTGCGAGAGAACGGCGCCGAAGCCGTGCACCTCCGCGTGCGACTGATGGATCCACACGCCGTCCGCGACGCGCGCGAGCCGCGGCGGCGGAAGCGGAGCGGAGTCTTCGGCGCCGACCAGCAGAGCGGCGATTGCGCCGATGCCGAAGGTCCGGAACCGAAGCTGCCATTTTTGCATCGCGGCAGTCTCGCGGCGACTGCGGCGCGCTTCCAGCGCGCGCTCTGCTACCGAGCGCGCATGAAGGTCGACCTCACCCCCGCTTCCTCGGCGCAGCGCCCGCACGAGGCGGTCTTCCGCCTCGCGGACGCGCAGCGCCGGCTCACCGAGACGCTGCTGCGCGTCGGCGAGCTGCCGAGCGCGGCGCTGCCGCGCGTCGAGGAGACGCTGCGCGCGATCGACGCGCTCGAGGCAGCGCTCACGCCGGCCGCCTGCAGCGACGCGGTGCCGCGCCTCGCCGCCGAGCCCCGCGACCAGCGTCCTTATTACGTGAACCGCGTGATGACGCCCGACCACCATCCGCTGCGGCCCGAGCTCACGATCTCGCATGCCGACGGGGTGACTCGTGGGCGCGTCCGTTTCGGCGTCACGTTCGAGGGGCCGCCCGGCTGCGTGCACGGCGGCTTCGTCTCGCACTTCTTCGATCAGATCCTCGGCCAGCACAACCTGTGGGCCGGCATCCCCGCAATGACCGCATCGCTGACCGTGCGCTACCGCCGCGGCACCCCGATCCTGCGCGAGCTCGCGTTCGAAGTGACGCACACGCTCGCCGCCGCCGCCGAAGGCGCCGAGGGCGCCCCGCGCAAAGTGACGACCCGCAGCGCCCTCATCGCCGACGGCGTCACCTTCAGCGAAGCCGAAGGCCTCTTCGTCGTCCCCAAGTCAGCCGCCTGGGCACCGTGACGCGGCCCTCGCGACCGAACCCACGCCCCGCGCTCAGCTCCGGCTCCCTGACCACGCGAAGCGTGCGGAGCGGTCGGCTCGAAGCCGACCGCTCCGCACACTTCCCCTAACAGCTGTTCGAGCGCTCGAGCACCAGCGGACGCGGCGGGGCCGGGGGCGGCGGCGCCGAGGTCCAGCGCAGCGGAGCCCCCGTGAGAATCCCCCGCGGTCCACTCGGTGGAACGTGCCGCAGCCGAT
>DASTOI010000689.1:0-7003 GCA_035762585.1 Myxococcota bacterium | reverse complement strand
CGAGATCAACGCGCAGCTGAAGCGCTGGAAGCGCGAGATCGCGCCCGCGCTCGACTGCGACCACGTGACGCTGCGCCGCTGGCTCGTCGACTACGGCCACCTCGAGCGCACCCGCGACGGCCGCGAGTATCGCGTCGGCTTTCCGCCGAAGGCCGTCGTGTTCGACACCGAGATCTTCGACGTCGATCTGGTCTCGACGGTCGCCGCGTACCTCGCGGAGCAGGAGCGCATCGCCGCCGAAAAGAAGGCAAAGCGCGCGCGCGGCACGATCACTTAGAGCCGCGCGAAGGAATCAGCTGATCGGAAGACGCGCAGACGCGCCACCTCCGCCCCCGCCACAGCGCGAAGCGTGCGAAGCGGTCGGCTCAACGCCGACCGCTTCGCAGCCTTCTCCCTAAACCTGATCGAGCCACGACGAGCAAGAGCGTCCGCGGCGGGGCCGGGGGCGGCGGCGCCGAGGTCGAGCGCAGCGGAGCCCCCCTGAGAATGCCCCGCGGTCCACTCGATGGAACGCGCCGCACCGAACGCCCCTAATGATCCAAGGGGCGAAGCGAGCCACGAGAAGCCGCCGCCCCCGGCCCCGCCGCGGACGCGGAGCCCGTAACAAGAACCCGCGAACCGACGCACTGCGACTCAGCGCACGAGCCCCGCGCTAGACCGCAACAACTCCTCCGCCCCGTCGCAAATCTCCCGCACGATCTCGCCCGCCGGCATCACCGCATCGATGCTTGCGACCGACTCCCCCGCGTAGAGCGCCATCGCGTCGATCCGCCCCGAGGTCTCGCGCGTCGGCGACATCACGGACCAGCGCTCCACCGGCACGACTTGCCCCTCGAGCACCATCTCCCCGGCCGTCTCGCCCGGAAGCGCGCTCGCCGCATCGATCGCGCTGCGCAGCACACGATGCGGCGCGTTCGGCCAGCCCGCGGAGTAGGCCTCGGTCAGGCACGTGTCTTCGGCGCGCGCGCCGAGCAGCGCGGCGATGTAGTCGCGATGCGCCGCGGATTCGCGCGAGCAGACGAAACGCGTGCCGAGCCGCGCGCCCGCGGCGCCGGCGGCGAGCACCGCCGCGAGGTCGCGCGCGGTCGCGATGCCGCCGGCCGCGAGCACGGGCACGCGCACCGCCGGCACGACCTGCGCGAGCAGCGGCAGCACGCCGATCGTCCCGCGCACGTGGCCGCCGGCTTCGCAGCCCTGAGCGATCACGAAATGGCAGCCCGCGCGTTCGGCCGCGAGCGCCTCGCGCAGCGAGCCGACCTGCCAGCTGACGAGCGCGCCGTGTGCGGCCGCGCGCTTCACGAGGTCCGCGTCGGGCTCGCCGTAGAAGAACTCGACGACGCGCGCCTTGCGCGCGGCGATCTCGAGACAGTCGGCGTCGAGGAACGGCATCAGGAAGTTCGCGCCGAGCACGCCGCGGTTCGTGCGCCGCGCGAGCGAATCGAGCGTGGCCTCGAGGCGCGGCGGGCTCACGAGCGGCGCCGGCACCATGCCGAGCGCGCCGGCCTCGCACACCGCCGCGACGAGATCCTCGGTCGTGGTCGCCGGAAGGCCGGCCGCTTGGAGCGGCCTCGCGACGCCGACGAGCTTCGTGAACGCGGTCTCGATCATGCGCTCTCCTTCTCAGGGATGAGACGCCCCTCCGAGGCGCACCTGGAGGTCCCGCTTCAGCACTTTGCCCGAAGGATTGCGCGGTAGCTCGCCGAGCAGCTCGACCTGCTCGGGCAGCTTGTAGGTGGCGACGCCGCGCGCGCGTAAGAACGCCGCGACGTCGGCGACCGCGAGCGGCGCCGCACCCTCGCGCAGCGCGAGCACCGCGCAGACGCGCTCGCCGCGCTCCGCGTCCGCGAGCCCGATCACCGCGGCCTCGCGCACGCTCGCGTGCGTGTGGAGATGGTCCTCGATCTCCTTCGCGGAGATGTTCTCGCCCTTGCGAATGATGATGTCCTTCAGCCGGCCGGTGATCGTGAGGAAGCCGTCCGCGTCGAGCGCGCCGAGGTCGCCAGTTCTCAGGCAACCGCGTTCGTCGAACGCGTGCGCGTCGAGCGCCGCATCGACGTAGCCGCGGAACAGGTGCGGGCCGCGCACGCGCAGCTCGCCTTCCTCTCCCACTGCCGCATCCGCGCCATCCGACTTCACGATGCGGAGCTCGGTGCCGCGCGTCGCGCGGCCCTCGGTCGCGGCGAGCTTCTCGTGCGGATCGCGCACCGAGGCCATCGCTGCGATGGGGTGCTCGGTGAGCCCGTAGCCCGAGACGATCGGCGCGCCGGTCTCGCGCAGCAGATCCCAGAACAGCTGCGGCGGCTTCGGCGCGCCGCCGCCCGGAAATCCGCGCACGTGCGCGAACAGCTTTCGCGGGCTCGCTTCGCGCTGCGCCGCGAGATAGGCCTGATGGAACACGGTGCCGGCGCCGAGCAGCGTCGCGCGCTGCTCGGCGAGCCAGAGCGGCGTGCGCTTCGCGTCGAAGATCTCGACGAGCAGCAGCGCGCAGCCGGTCATCAGGCTGCCGAACAGCCAGTTGATGCCGCCGACGTGGGTCACCGGAAACGGGAGCGCGGCGCGGTCGTTCGGCGCGAGCGCGAGCAGCTCGCTCATCGCGCGGCCGGCGCAGCCGACGGAGTGATCGGTGTGCCGCGCGCCCTTCGGATCGGCGGTCGTGCCGGAGCTGTAGAGCACCCAGCGCACCGGCGCGGCGGCGGGCTCCGTAACAACCGGCGCAGGCGGGAGCGCCGCGAGCTCGCCGCTCGGGAGGCCGTCCTCGACGCAGTGCACCGCGAGGCCGGGCGCTTCCTTCGCGATCGCGTGCGCCATCGCCTCGTAGTCGAAGCCGCGGAACACGCGCGGCACGATCAAATGCTGCGTCGCGAATTGGCGCGCGATGAAGCCGATCTCGCGCTCGCGCAGGATCGGCAGCAGCGGGTTCTGCGCGGCGCCGAGCCGCGCGAGCGCCGCCGTGAGCACGTACGCGTCGAGGCGCGTCGGCAGCTGCCACGAGACGCGCACGTCGCGCGCGACGCCGAGCGCCGCGAGCCCCGCCGCGCAGCGCAGCGCCTCCTCGCGCAGTCGTGCGAACGAGAGCGCGCGCCCGCGCTCGTCCTGCGCGAACAGCGCCGCCGGCGTCGCCGCCGCGCGCGCCTCGACCAGCGGCCAGAGGTCGGTGATGTGCGCGAGCGAGCTCATCCGGGCGTTGCGCTCACGCGCCCTCCGCAGCCGCCAGCTTGCGCAGCTCCGTCTTCAGCACTTTCCCCGACGCGTTCTGCGGCAGCGCGGAGAGGATGCGCACCGAGCCGGGGACCTTGTAGTTCGCCATGTTGTTACGGCACCAGCCGATCAGCGCGTCGGGCTCGAGCGCCGCGCCGGGGCGGGGCACCACGAATGCCATTCCGATCTCGCCTTGGCGCTCGTGCGGGACGCCGATGACGGCCACCTGCGCGACGCCCGGGTGCTTGTAGATCAGGTTCTCGATCTCGGCCGGATAACAATTGAAGCCGCCGTAGATGTACATGTCCTTGATGCGGTCGGTGATGCGCAGATAGCCGCGCTCATCCATCACCGCGACGTCGCCGGTATGGAGCCAGCCGTCGGCGTCGATCGCCTTCGCAGTCTCGGCGGGGTCCTCGAAGTAGCCGCGCATCACGTTGTAACCGCGCACCCATACTTCGCCGGGCTCGCCGCGCGGCGCCTCGCTCCCGTCGGCGCGCACGCACTTCACCTCGGTGTTGGGGATCGCCTTGCCCGACGTGGTCGAGATCGTCTCCGCGTCGTCGTCCGGCGTGCACATCGAGACGGTGCCGGTGCTCTCGGTGAGGCCGTACGCGGTGATCACGGTCTCGAACCCCAGCTCGCGCTTCATGCGGTGCACGAGCTCGACCGGTACCGGCGCGGCGCCGGTCACGGCGAGACGCAAGCAGGAGAGGTCGTACTTCGCGCGGTCCGGGTGGGCGAGGATCGACTGGTAGAGGGTGGGCGCGCCGGGGAGCACGTTGACCTTCTCGCGCCCGATGCGCGCCAGCACCGCCGGGACGTCGAAGACCGCGTGCGGCAGCGCGGTGGCGCCGCGGATCAAGCAGGCGAGCCAGCCAGCCTTGTATCCCATGCTGTGGAAGTACGGGCTCACGATCAGGTAGCGGTCGCCCGCGCGCAGCCCGACGCCGCGGCTCCAGGTGTCGAACACCTCGAGATTCTGCCCGTGGGCGGTCATCACGCCCTTCGGAAAGCCCGTGGTTCCGCTCGTGAAGATGACGTCGCAGATGTCGTCGGGTGTTACGGCCGCGGCGCGCGCCCGCGCCGCGTCCTCGGTCACGCTCTCGCCGCCGGCCAGGAAGTCGCTCCAGCGCTGTGCGTTCTGCGCGGAGCCGACGAGCGTCACGCGGCGCTCGAGCTTCGGGAGCTGCTGGCCCACGAGCGACTCCGCGTAATTGATTCCGAGGAATTCGCCCACCGTGAACAGCACGCGCGCGCCGCCCTTCGAGAGGGCAAACGCGGCCTCGTGCGCCTTGAAGCGCGTGTTCAGCGTGACGAGCACCGCTCCTGCGCACTGCGCGCCGAGCGCGGCCACCTCCCATTGCCAGCTGTTAGGAGCCCAGACGGCGACACGGTCGCCGTGCGCGACACCCGCCGCGAGCAACGCGCGCGACGCGCGCTCCACCTCCGCGGCGAGCTGGGCGAACGTGAGGCGCGTCGCGCCGTCCTCGACCGCTGACGCGTGCGGCCACAGCGCGGCCGCGCGCGCGAGCGCGCGCGGAATCGTCATCGCTCTCCAACCCGTCGGGGCTTCGTTCGCCTGCGGCGCACTGCGCGCCGCATCGCGCGTGTCCTTCGGCTTTGCGCCGCGACGACGTTCCTCGCTGCTGCTCAAAGGGATCCTCGACTCTCGGAAGTTGCGGTAGTTGCTCGGTTTTTCTGGCTGCGAGACGGATCGTATCGTAATGTGGCGCGCGCCGAAGACGCCTGCCAAGTCGAGCGGGTGCGGATGCGGCGAGCGAGAGCGAGCGAACCGTGGACATCCACTTCTCCGCCGAAGACGAAGCGTTCCGCCGCGAGGTCGCCGCGTGGCTCGAAGAAGCGCTCGCCGGCGAATTCAAAGCCGTGCGCCATCGCGGCGGACCGGGCGACGAGGGTGCGCTGATCGAAGCGCGGCGCGCGTGGGAGAAGAAGCTCGCGAGCGGCGGCTGGACGTGTGTCGGCTGGCCGCGCGAGTACGGCGGCCGCGGCCTCTCGCTCTCCCAACAAGTCGTCTTCTACGAGGAGTACGCGCGCGCCGGCGGGCCCGGCCGCATCAACCACATGGGCGAGACGCTGTTCGGCCCGACCTGCATCGCGTTCGGGACGCCCGAGCAGAATGCGCGCTTCCTGCCCGGCATCGTCCGCGGCGAAACGATTTGGTGTCAGGGCTATTCCGAGCCGAACGCCGGCAGCGATCTCGCGAACGTCCAGACGCGCGCGCGGCTCGACGGCGACGAGTGGGTGATCGACGGGCAGAAAGTCTGGACGTCGTGGGCAGAATGGGCCGACTTCTGCTTCGTGATCGCGCGAACCGATCCGGATTCGAAACGGCACGCGGGCCTCTCGTACCTGCTCGTGCCGATGAAGCAGCCCGGCGTCACGATCCGCCCGATCCGCCAAATCACCGGCGACGCCGAGTTCTTCGAGGTGTTCTACGACGGCGCCCGCACCGCCCGCGAGAATCTGTTAGGGGCGCCGGGCGAGGGCTGGCGCGTCGCGATGGCGACGCTCGCATTCGAGCGCGGCGTCTCGACGCTCGGGCAGCAGATGCTGTTTCGGAACGAGCTCGACGCGATCATCCGCATCGCGAAGCAGAACGGAAAAGCGGCCGATCCGCTGATCCGCCAGCGCATCGCCGACGCGTGGATCGGGCTCGAGATCCAGCGCTGGAACGCGCTGCGCACGCTCAGCGACGACGCCGCGCTCTCGGGCGCCGGCATGATCCACAAGATCTTCTGGGCGACCTGGCACCAGCGCCTCGGCGAGCTCGCGATGGACGTGCTCGGGCCCGAGGGCGACATCGCGGCCGGCTTCCCGTACGAGCTGACGCCGCTGCAGCGCCTCTACCTGTTCACGCGCAGCGACACGATCTATGGCGGCTCGAACGAGATCCAGCGCAACCAGATCGCCGAGCGCGCGCTCGGGCTGCCGCGCGAGGCGCGCCCGCAATGAGCCGCAGCGTGCCCGACTATCCGCAGGGAAAGCAGATCCTCGCCGGAAAAACCGCAGTCATTACGGCCGCGGCCGGAACCGGCATCGGCTTCTGGGCTGCGCGGCGTTTCGCGGAGGAAGGCGCGACGCTGCTCGTCAGCGACTTGCACGCGCGGCGCCTCGACGAGACCGCCGACAAGCTCGCCGAGCTCACCGGAAAGCGTCCTGCGACCGCGCTGTGCGACGTGACGAAGCAAGACCAGGTCGATGCGCTGCGCGACGCCGCGCTGGCGGCGCTCGGCCACGTGGACGTGCTCGTCAACAACGCGGGCCTCGGCGGCACCGCGAATCTCGTCGACATGACCGACGCGCAGTGGACCAAGGTCCTCGACGTGACGCTGAACGGCACGATGCGCGTCACGCGCGCGTTCCTGCCGCACATGCTCGCCCGCGGCCGCGGCGCGATCGTCAACAACGCCTCGGTGCTCGGCTGGCGCGCGCAGCCCGGCCAGAGTCATTACGCCGCCGCGAAGGCGGGCGTGATGGCGTTCACGCGCTGCGTCGCGATGGAGGCCGCGCAGAGCGGCGTGCGCATCAACGCCGTTGCGCCGAGCCTGGCTATGCACGAGTTCCTCTCGAAGGTGACGCCGGATGGGCTCCTCGAGGAGCTCGAAAAGCGTGAGGCGTTCGGGCGTGCCGCCGCGCCGTTCGAGGTCGCGAACGTGATGGTGTTCCTCGCGAGCGATTACGCGTCGTACATGACCGGCGAGATCGTCGCGGTGTCGAGTCAGCATCCGTAACGAGCGTCGCGTCGCGAACGGACGCTGTTGGGAGTTGCTCGTTCGGGGCG
>DASTOI010000688.1:0-4153 GCA_035762585.1 Myxococcota bacterium | reverse complement strand
GGATGCGCTTGGTCTGATAGACGGCGTCGCAGTACTTCGTGATCGGGCGGACGACGCCGAGGTGGTCCATCTCCTGCAGCGAGCCGCGGCGCAGATTCTCGAACGGGCCTTGGCCGCCGAAGATGAGGATGGGGGAATTCGCGCGCCACGCGTTCGCGATGCCGGTGACGCCGTCCGTAACACCTGGGCCGGCCGTAATCGCTGCGACGCCCACCTTGCCGGGATTGCAGCGCGCCCACGCGTCGGCCGCGTGTACCGCAGCCTGCTCGTGGCGCACGTCGATCACGCGAATGCCTTCGTCGAGGCAGCCGTCGTAGATCGGCATGATGTGGCCGCCGGAGAGCGTGAAGATCACTTCGACGTTTGCGGCCTTCAGCGCGCGCGCCGCGAGCTTTCCACCGTGGACGGGCATGGGGGCTCCTTCGAGGAATCGAGCGACGATACCGCCGATTTCGCGAGCGATCGGCGGCGCCGAAAACACGACGGGCGCCGGCGAGTGCCGGCGCCCGTCGATTCAGGCGATGGCGCGCGAGCTATTGCTCGTTCACGAACTCCGCGCGGCGGTTCATGCGCCACGCCGATTCGTCGCTGCCCTGCACGGCCGGGCGCGATTCGCCGTAGCTCACCGTGTCGATCGTCGCGCTGACGCCACTGTCGACGAGGTACTGCTTCACCGCGTTCGCGCGGCGCTCGCCGAGCGCGAGGTTGTACTCGTCGCTGCCGCGCTCGTCGCAGTGACCCTCGATCGTGAAGCGCGAGAGGTTTCGGCTCTTGATCGTGCCCGCGTTGGTGCCGAGCGTCGCGCGCTGGTCGTCGCGGATCACGGACTGGTCGTAATCGAAGTAGACCGTCTCGAGCTCCGCGATCGGCGTGGTGGTCGTCGGCGCTGTGCCGCCCGTATCCCCGCTGAACTCGGTGTTGGTGGCGGCGGGCGCCGGCTCGGTCTTCTTCGTCGCGCACGCACCGGCGAACGACACTGTCGCGATCAGGATGCTGGTCCAAAACAAGCTCTTCACGCGCATGACTTTCTGAAACTCCTCGGTACCCGGATTGTTTTTGCGGCAGGGTTTTCGAGAGGAAGCCGCGCTCCGGGGTGAATCGGGCGCGGATTCTGAACTGCGACTCGCGCGCCCGCAAGGGGCTTTCGTGAGCCAGATCACGAATTAGGGAGGCTGGCGGCGGCCCGAAGGTTCACTTCGCTCAGCGTCCCTCGAAACGCGGCGTGCGCTTCTCGAGAAACGCCCGCACGCCCTCCTTGTAGTCCTCGCTATCGAAGCAGCGCTGGATCGAGCCGCGGATCGCATCCCAATCCTGCTGATCGGGCCGGCGCGAGAGCTCCCGCGAGATGCGCTTCACACTTCGGATCGTCAGCGGCGCGTTGGCAGCGATCTGCGCGGCGATCTCACGCACGCGGGCTTCCAGCTCCATCTTCGGGAAGACCGCGTTCACGAGGCCCAGCCGCAGCGCATCTTCCGCGCGATAGCGGCGCGCGGTAAAGAAAATCTCGCGCGCGGTGGAGGGGCCGACGAGCGCGGTGAGCGCCTCGATGCCGCCGGCGTGGTAGCCAAGCCCCAGCTTCGCGGCCGGGATCGCGAAGAGCGCGTCGTCCGCGCAGTAGCGGAGGTCGGCGGCGAGCGCGGTCGCCATCCCGCCGCCGACGCAAAAGCCATGGATCATCGCGATCACCGGCTTCGCGACCGCGCCCAGCGTGCCGAACGCGCGCTGTGTTCCTTCTTCGTAAATCTGCGCCGCGGCGCCGCCGGTGCGCCGCGATTCGAACTCGGAGATGTCGGCGCCGGACACGAACGCCACCTCGCCGGCGCCGCGCAGCACGATCACGCGGACGCCCGGATCGGCGTCGAGCTTCTCCGCCGCGTCCGCGAGCGCGCCCCACATCTCCGCCGACACCGCGTTCCGCCGCTCGGGATGATCGATCACGATCCAGCCGAGCTGGTCTTCCACGCTGCTGAGGATGCGTCCCGCCATGGCGGCGCAGCATGCGCAAAGGCGTCCGCACACGTCCACTTCGCAAGTTTGCAAGGCCTGACCCCGCCGCGCGGCGGCGACCGGCGCTGGAACCTAAGTTCGCCCGCCGGATGACCGCCGCCGACGCCACCACGCTCGCGCTCCTTCGCCTCTCGGGCGAAATCTCGACCAAGGCGCGCGAGACGCGCTGGCGCTTCGTCTCGCAGCTGCTGCGGAATGCGGGCGACGCGCTTCGCAGCGAGGGCATCCCCTACGCGCTGACGCGCCGGCACGACCGCATCTTCGTCGAGCTCGCCGACCCGCGCGGCGCGGACGTACTCGCGCGCGTGTTCGGCGTGCAGTCGGTCTCGGTCGCGCTGCGGGGTCCGGGAGATTCACTCGAAGCGATCGTCGCGCGCGGCGCGGAGATCTTCGCCGACGCGGTGCGCGGCAAGCGCTTTGCGGTGCGCGCGCGCCTCATCGGCAAGCCGCGCGACCTCGGCTTCGGCACGCGCGACATCCAGATCGCGCTCGGCGAGAAGCTGCGCGCGAACGCGCTGCGCGTCGATCTCGACGATCCCGAAGTGACTGCGCAGGTCGAGGTGCACGAGGGCCGCGCTTATTACTTCACCGAGCGGCGCGCCGGCGAGGGCGGGCTGCCGCTCGCGACCGAGGGCCGCGCGCTCGCGCTCGTGTCCGGCGGCTTCGATTCGGCCGTGGCCGCGTGGCAGATGATGCGGCGCGGGCTCGCGCTCGAGTTCGCGTTCTTCAATCTCGGCGGCCGCACGCACCGCGCCGGCACGCTGCGCGTGATGCACGCGCTCGCGACGCGCTGGGCGTACGGCACGCACCCGCGGCTGCACGCCGTCGACTTCGACGCCGTCTCGCGCGATCTGCAGGCACACGCCGAGCCGCGCTACTGGCAGGTGATCCTGAAGCGCCAGATGCTGCGCGCGGCGGATCGGATCGCGCGCGAGCTCGGGTGTCCTGCGCTGGTGACGGGCGAGGCATTAGGGCAGGTCTCGTCGCAGACGCTCGCGAACCTCGCGACGATCAGCGCGGCGACGCGGCTCCCGATCCTGCGGCCGCTGGTCGGCGCGAACAAGCACGAGATCGTCGACCTCGCGCACCGCATCGGCACCGGCCCGATCTCGGCGACCGTCGCGGAGTACTGCGCGCTCGTGCCGCGCCGGCCCGCGACCGCGGCGGCGCTGGACGTGGTCGAGGCACAGGAGGCGAAGCTCGACGGCGCGCTGCTCGAGCGCGCGGTCGCTTCGCGCGAGCTGATCGACGTGCGCGAATTCGACCCGGAGGCGAGCACGCTGCCCGAGCTCGCGATCGAGAGCGTGCCGCCCGGCGCCGTCGTGATCGACCTGCGCTCGCGCGACGAGTTCTCGGCTTGGCACCTGCCGGGCTCCGTGCAGCTCGACTTCGCGCGCGCTCTCGAAGCGATGCACGCGTTCTCGAAGCAGCAGCGCTACGTCGCGGTCTGTGCGTTCGGCCTGAAGAGCGCGCACCTCGTCGAGCTGATGCGCAAGCAGGGCCTCGACGCCTACCACTTCCGCGGCGGCACCGATGCGCTGAAGAAATGGGCGGCGCACCTGAGCGGGGACGTTCTTTAAGAAGTTGAGTAGTTCCATTCCCGAGTTTCTTGACTTCTTAAGGAACGTCCCCGGTGCTGTTGTTCGCTTCGGCGGTGGACGTCTCGCCGCTCGCGCTGCGCAGCGTCACGCGGCACGAGATGTCGAGCGGCGGGCGGCGCACGCCGAGCGCGCTCGCGGCGGCGGGCGCGAACGCGGCGTCGAGCTGCGCGAGCGTGAAGCGCGCGTCGGCGCCGTCCTTCGCGAGCTGGCGCGCGAGCTCGCCCGCGATGAACAGCGGCGGCAGCGGCTCGCCATCGCACCACGCCTCGCCGCTCTGAAGGTCGACGCGCAGCGCGCCCTCGCCGATCGCGACGAGCGCCGCGTAGTCCTCGCGCAGCTTCCAGCCGAGAAAAGTGGAGCAAAGCGCGCGAGCGAGCGCGTCGGGCGGCAGCGGCGGCGACATCGGAGCGCTCATCGGCGGCGCGCGCCCGCGCCGTTACGCCCGCGCGAAGTACAGCCAGTTCTCTTCGCGCAGCCCGTCGCAGGTGTTCGCGAACACGACGCGTTCGACGCGCACGTCGCCAAAAGCGCGGCGCAGCTCGCGC
>DASTOI010000687.1:0-12092 GCA_035762585.1 Myxococcota bacterium | reverse complement strand
GCGAGCGAACGCGCGCGCGACGGCGGGGTGCCGCTCGCAGCGCAGGTAGAGCGCAGCAGGAAACGCCACGGGACCGAAGGGCTCCGGCACTCCGCGCACCGGTACACCCAGGTAGACGTGCGAGCCACGGAGCGAGAGCGGCACCCGAGGAGCGCGCGCGTTCGCTCGCGCGTGTACCTCGTTCCTCCGGTTGCGTCGGCTAGAACCGCTCCACGAAATCCGGCCCGCCGCCCGCCCCGCCCTTGCCGCCGCCCTCGTTCTTCTCGCCCTTCGCGACGTCGCCTTCGAAATCGTCCCACGTGCCGTCCGACGTGGACGCGATGCCCTTGAAGCGCAGCACGAAGTCGTCGCGGTTGCTGACGTGCTTCAGCGCTTCCTCGAACGTGATCAGCCCGCTCTTCACGTGCGACATCAGCGACTGATCGAAGGTCTGCATGCCGTAGGAAGTGAAGCCCTTCGCGATCGAGTCGTGGATCTCCTTCGTGCGGTCCTTGTCCGAGATGCACTCGCGCACGCGCGCCGAGGCGATCATCACTTCGAGCGCCGGCACGCGGCCCTTGCCGTCGGCGCGCGGCACCAGGCGCTGCGAGATCACCGCCTTGAGGATCGAAGCCAGCTGCAAGCGCACCTGCTTCTGCTGGTAGGGCGGAAAGACGGAGATGATGCGGTTGATCGTCTCGGTCGCGTCGAGCGTATGGAGCGTGCTCATCACGAGGTGACCGGTCTCGGCCGCAGTGATCGCCGTCTCGATCGTCTCGTAGTCGCGCATCTCGCCGACGAGGATCACGTCGGGATCCTGCCGCAACGCGGCGCGCAGCGCGTTCGAGAACGTCTGCGTGTCGACGCCGATCTCGCGCTGGTTCACGATCGAGCGCCGATCGCGGATCAGGAACTCGATCGGATCCTCGATCGTCATGCTGTGGCAGGTTCGATTCGTGTTGATGTAGTCGATCATCGACGCGAGCGTGGTCGACTTGCCCGAGCCGGTCGTGCCGGACACGAGGATCAGACCGCGCTGCTCCATCGCGATCTTCTCGATCACCTTCGGCAGATGGAGCTGCTCCATCGTCTTCACGCCGACCGGGATCACGCGGAACACGATGCCGGTCGTGCCGCGCTGCTGGAACACGTTGACGCGGAAGCGGCCGAGGCCGGCGATTCCGTAAGCGAGATCGCACTCGCGCTTCTCGTCGAAACGCGCGCGCTGCACGTCGTTCATGATCGACTGCGCGATCTTGCTCATCTCTTCGGGAAGCAGCCGCTCGCCGTTCTTCAGCGGCACCAGCGCGCCGTCCACGCGAAACATCGGGGGCAGGCCCGACTTCAGATGGATGTCCGAAGCGCCGCCTTTCAGGGCGACCTTCAGGATCTCGTCGAGATTCAGGGCCATCGCTGGCGTCCCCTCTCACGGCTTCCGCATGCACGACGGGCGTTTGCCCCGTTTCGGCTGGGAGCGGAGGCGCCTTGAGGCGGGCGGAGGCAGCCGGCCGTGTGCGGCAGGCCCGCCTCCGCCCGGTTCCGGGGGGGCGTCCCGAAATCAGGAGCCGGGCGGCTCAGAGACTTTGAAGAAATGCGCCGTCCAGGGCGCTGCGTTGCGCGGAAGCCATTGTTCGATCTCCGCTCGGCTCACGCGAGCCGAAGGCTCGCGTGGCCTCGCTGCACGCTCCGCTTGCACCTCCGCTTCGCTGCGCGGCGCGAAGCGCGGCCTGCACTCAGTCCTTCTTGGGCGCCTCGCGCCCGACCGGCACGCCGCGCTTGATGCCCTTCGCGGCGTAGACCGCTTCGGAGAGGCGCTCGCGCGCGTCCGGGTTCTCCTTGAGGAAGCGCCGAGCGGCCTCGCGGCCCTGCCCGATTCGTTCGCCGCCATACGAGAACCACGAGCCGCTCTTCTCGACGATGCCGGCCTCGGTGCCGAGGTCGAGCAAGTCGCCCTCGTAGGACACGCCCTCGTTGTAGAGGATGTCGAACTCGGCCTGCCGGAACGGCGGCGCGACCTTGTTCTTCACGACCTTCACGCGCGTCCGGTTGCCGATCACCTCGTCGCCTTCCTTCAGCGCGGCGATGCGGCGCACGTCGAGCCGCACGGACGAGTAGAACTTGAGCGCGTTCCCGCCGGTCGTGGTCTCGGGGTTGCCGAACATCACGCCGATCTTCATGCGGATCTGGTTGATGAAGATCACCGTGGCCTGCGACTTCGAGACCGTGCCCGTGATCTTGCGCAGCGCCTGACTCATCAGCCGCGCCTGCAGGCCCATGTGCTGGTCGCCCATCTCGCCCTCGATCTCGGCGCGCGGCACGAGCGCGGCGACCGAGTCGATCACGACCAGGTCGATCGCGCCGGAGCGCAGCAGCACGTCCGCGATCTCGAGCGCCTGCTCGCCGGTATCGGGCTGCGAGACGAGCAGGTCCTCGACCTTCACGCCGAGCCGACGCGCGTAGTTCACGTCGAGCGCGTGCTCGGCGTCGATGAACGCAGCGACACCGCCAGCGCGCTGCACTTCCGCCACGGCGTGCAGCGAAAGCGTGGTCTTGCCGCTCGACTCCGGGCCGTAGATCTCGACCACGCGGCCGCGCGGATAGCCGCCGATGCCGAGCGCGACGTCGATGCTCACCGAGCCCGACGAGAAGCTCGGGATCTCCTTGTCGATGGATTCGTCGCCCATCGTCAGGATCGAGCCCTTGCCGAACTGCTTCTCGATCGATGACACGGCCATCTCGAGCGCTTTGCGCTTCGCGTCGCCGGCCTGCTGCTGGACTTCGGACTTCGCCATGAATTGCTCCTTGCTTTCTTGTTTGGAAGGGGGTGAGTGATCCGTTCCGCGCACTACGCGCCGAGAGACAACGTGGCGAGCGGCGAGTACTGGGCTCCGGCGGAAGAGAGATCGCTGCGGAAGAGCACGACCTTCCGAACGGTCTGCGTGGCCGCCAGCGGCGGCGCTTCGAGCACCGGGAAGCGGCGCGCGCGCACGCGGCCGATCGTGAGGTGCGCGCGGAACGCGCGCTCTTCGGGCGCGAGGCCGCTCTCGACGACGACCTTCTCGAGCCGTGCAGCGAGCTCCGCGAGCGCCTCCTTCGGCTCGGCCGCGAGCGCGATCACCTTCGGCCGGCGCGACGTCGGGAAAGCGACCGCAGCGCCAAGCGCCAGCGCGAACGGCGCGCAGCCGGCGAGCGCGTCTTGGGCGTGCTCCGCGAGCGGCGCGATCTCGCTCGCCGCGACGTTGCCGAGGAAGCGCAGCGTGAGGTGATAGGAGGCCGGCGCGAGCCAGCGTACACCGTCGCCTCCCGGGCGCGCGGCGAGCGCGCGCGCGCAAACGGCTGCGCTCTCGCGCAATTCTCCTTCGAGCGCGACGGCGAAGAAGGCGCGCACGGCGACGCCATGCTTCCGCGCGGAAGGCCCTAGCGGCTCGCGCTCGCGCGTCATGACTTCCCCCGGACGTAGCGGGGTACGACGCGCGGCAAGCCGAGCAGCGCGCGCCGAACCCAGTCGAGCGCCGTTTGCGCAGTGATCATGCGGTGCCGCTCGCGATCGAATGGGAAGATCATCTGCTCCGCCTCGGCGGCCCGTTTCGAGGCGTACGCGATCCAGACCAGGCCCACCGGCTTCTCGGGCGTTCCGCCATCGGGGCCCGAAATGCCGGTCGTCGCGAGCGCGAGATCGGCGCCGAAGCGCGCGCGGGCGCCTTCCGCCATCGCGCGCGCGACCGGCTCGGAGACGGCGCCGTGCTCGCGCAGCAGCGCCTCCGGTACGCCGAGCAGATCGCGCTTGGCTTCGTTCGCGTAAGCGACGACGCCGCCGCGGTAGTAACGGGACGAGCCGGGCACCGCGGTGAGCCGCGTGCCGATCAGGCCGCCCGTGCAGGACTCCGCGGTCGCCAGCGTGAGCCCGCGTTCCGCGAGCATGCGGCCGACGACCGCTTCCATCGTCTCTTCGCCGCGCGTGTAGACGAGCGGACCGAGCTTCTGCTCGATCGCAGCGCAGGCGCGCGCGAGCTTGGCCTCGGCCTCGACCGCGGTCGCCGCGCGCGCGACGGGACGCAGGAAGTTGTCAGGGAATGCGGTGCGGAAGCCCAACACGACGCCCGGCTCACGGCCGACGTCCTTCAACCAATCTTCGAGATTCGACTCGCCGAGCCCGAACGTGCGCAGCAGCGCCGAGCGCATGACGCCGCGCCCGCCGCCGAGACGCGCTGCGACGCGAGGCAGCACCTGCTCTTCCATCATCCGATGGAGCTCGCGCGGCACGCCGGGCATGCAGAAGAACACCGCGCGCCCGACGTCGAGCATGCAGCCCGGCGCGGTGCCGATCGGATTCGGCAGCACCTCCGCGCCCTCCGGCACGAGCGCCTGCTTCGCGTTGGTCGGCGCCATCTCGCGGCCGAGGCGCGCGAAGAACGCCTCGATCTGGCGCAGCGCGGGCTCGTGCTGCACGAGCTTGCGCCCGAACGTCTCGGCGAGCACTTCGATCGTGAGATCGTCGCGGGTCGGGCCGAGGCCGCCGGAGACCAGCACGACGGCGCTGCGATCGGCGGCGCGCAGGAACGCGTCGCGCATGTCGGCCGGATCGTCGTTCACCGAAGCGTGGAAGCGCGTCTCGAGCTCGATCCCGAGCAGCTTCTCGGACAAGAACGACTTGTTGGAGTCGACGATCTCGCCGCGCAGCAGCTCGTCGCCGATCGTCAGGATCTCCGCCGTCACGCGAGCGCTCCGGAAGCCATTAGGCCGGCGACGACGAGAGCGGCGAGCGCGCCGGCGATCACGTCGTCCGCCATCACGCCGAGCCCTCCTTCGAAGCGCCGTTCGGCCCAACGCACCGGGCCCGGCTTGGCGATATCGAACAGCCTGAATGCGACGAATCCGGTCACAAGCGCGAGAAAACTCGTGCGCGCGGGGCCGGGCAACGCGAGCAGAGGAGTCAGCGCCAGCAGCTGGCCGGCGATCTCGTCGATGACGATGCGACCATCGTCCGCGCGGCCGAGAGCGCGCTCCGCTTCGCCCGCGGCCCAACTCCCCATCGCCATCAATGCCCCCAACACCGCGATCGACGCCCAGAACGACTGCGAAAGTAACACGAAAACCGCGACGCCGAGCAGCGCGCCGAAAGTTCCGGGCGCAAACGGCGCATATCCGGCGCCGAGGCCAGTCGCGAGAGCGAGCGCGACGAGGCGTCGCGCGCGCGCCGGCCGAGCTTCGAGCTGGGTTTCGATGAGAGCTCCGCTTGGGACCGCGGAGGAAAGTTCGGGGCGACCGGGCTTGGGGGGAATCCCGATCGCGCGAGTTTCTCCGACGGAACCGCGAAGCGTCAAGCGCGCGGCGAAATCTGGACCGCGAGCCGACGGCGCGAGAGCGCAGCTCGCTCAGGGGGCGCGCCGTGAGGCGGGCGGCTCGCGGCGTCCCGATCCAACGGGGCAGAGCCGAGCGGAGCCCGCGAAAGGCAGTCACAATGCGAGCGCGTCGTCGTGGGGGGAACGATGGAGCGCTCAGCGCCGGGTCGCGCAGAGGCGGAGCCGTCCGTGCAGGCGGGCCGCTCCGCTACCGAGCTCGCGGTGCTGCTGCTCGAGCTCGCGAGCTTGATCCGTGCGCGCGCGATGCTGAGCCCCGGCGATTCGAAGCTGAGCGCCGTCTTCGACCGCTGCGCGCGCGCCTGGCGCGCCGACTTCGGGCGGCACGGCCCGCTCGCGCTCGAGCTTTCGCAGGAGGGCTTCCGTGAGATTGGCGGCGGCGGAATCCTGCATCACGCGCGGCTCGCCGACTTGCTCGCGAACCTGCGTTGGCGCGACCTGCAGACGCTGCGGTTCGACGCGGACTTCGACGGCGATGCGCTCGCCGCATTCGTCCACGTCCTCGCCGAGCCGGGCCTGCGCGGCGCCGACCTCGCGAGCCGGCTGCGCTCGCTCGTTCCGGTCGGGATCGAGGTCGAGCCCGCGAGCGCAACCGAGCCCGAGATTCGCGCGCAGGTGCTCGCGGGTGGCTCCGCCGCTGCCTCGGCGCTGAATCGCTCGGCCGAAGCGAACGCCGGAGGGGCTGAGGGCGCGAACGACCTGAATGGCAAGGCTGCCGATGCGTTCGGCGCGGCCGGCGTCGACCCCGATTCGGACACGCTGCCGGTCGGACGGGAAGCGCGCGTGTCCTCGCTCGACCTGTTGCTCCGCGAGCTCACCGACTGCACGAACCTCACGAGCTATCTCGAGCTGACGCGCCGCGCGGTCACGGAAGCCGAGCGTGCGCGCGATGCCGGCGAGCTATTTCGCGTGATCGATGCGCTCGCGGAGCACGCCGAGACCAAGGAGTCCCGCCTCGCAGAGGTCGCGCGCACGTTCCTCGGCTCGCTCTGCCAGGGCGGCGCGCTGAGCGATTTGCTGGAGCGCGCGGCGCGCGGCGCCGGCACCGAGCAGGTGCGTGCAGCCCAGATTCTCGCGCTGGCCGGCGAGCCAGTCGCGGCGATGGTGCTCGATCGAATGCCCGCGTACCCGGAAATCGTTCAGCGCGAGCGGCTCGTTCCGCTGCTGCTCGCGCTCGGTGAGCGCGCCGTGCCGGAGCTGATGCAGCGGCTCGAGCGCCCCGATCGCGACGCCTCGCGCGCCGCCGTCCACGTGCTCGGCATGATGCAGCACCCGGGCGCCGTCGCGCGGCTCGCCGAGCTCGGGGTGGGGGCCGATCCGCTGCTTCGCGAAGAGGCGGCGCGAGCCCTCGTGCGCATCGGCACCGAAGACGCGGTGAACGGACTCGCGCGCGGGCTGCGCGGTGACCGCGGAGTGATCATCTCCGCGGTCCAGCACCTCGGCGCGACCGGCAACGCGCGCGCGGTGACGCCGCTCGGTCACGCGCTCGAGCGCGCGCTCGAGGCGAAAGACGTCGAGCTCGCGAAGGAGATCCTGCGCGCGCTCGGCCGCGTCGGCCGGCCGGAGGCGAACGTGATCTTCGGCTCCGTGATGCGGCGCAAGGCCGGCCTCACCGGGCGCTGGCTGAAGGACGTGAAGGTCGCCGCTGCGTCGGCGCTCTCGACCGTTCCCGGCGATCAAGCCGTCGCGCTGCTCGCCGAGGCGCTGGAATCGCGCGACGAGCCGTTGCGCAAGGCCGCGCAGCGTGCGCTCGATCGGCGCGCCGAGGCGGTCGCGCGCGGCGCGCGAACGCGCTGAGACGGATGGTGGTGCTCGCGCTCGACTTGGGAACGAAACGGATCGGCCTCGCGGTCTCGGACGCCGAGGAGCGCATCGCGTTCCCGGCCGGCGCGCTCGAGAGCCGCGGCCATACGAGGGATGTGGCCGCCGTCGGCGAGCTGATCCGCGAGCGCTCCGTCGATCGCGTCGTCGTCGGACTGCCGCTGCACATGAGCGGGCGCCGCGGACCGGAAGCGGAGGCGGCGCAGCGGTTCGCGGACGCGCTTGCGGAGCGGACCGGCGTGCCAGTCGAGACGCTCGACGAGCGCTGGACTTCGCGCGAGGCGGAGCGCTCATTGCTCGAGCTCGGCCGCGGCAGCCGCAAGCGGGCACGCGGCGAAGTCGATTCGATGGCCGCGACGCTGTTGCTGCGCGCGTTCCTCGAACGCCGTACAGGGGGGAGAAGGTCGTGAGCGCCCGCCATGCGCGCCGCAAGCGGGTCCTTGCGCTGTCGCTCGTGGCCGTGTTGCTCGTCGGGATCGCCGCGGCGTTCGCGGCCAAGCGCTGGTGGGACCACGCGCTCGGCCCGCCCGACCGAAGTGGCGCCGCGCTCGTCGTCGAGGTCCCGCGCGGCGCGACGTTCGGCGCGATCGCTGCGCAGCTCGAAGCCGCCGGTGCGATCCGCAGCGCGCGTGCGTTCACGTGGCTGGCGCGGCTCGAGAAGAAGGACGGCTCGCTCCACGCCGGCGAATACGAGATCGCTGCCGGTATGCCGGCGCGCGAGGTGCTCGCGCTGCTGGTCGAGGGCCGCGTGCGCCTGCACGCGGTGGCCATACCCGAGGGCTTGCGCATCGAGGAGATAGCCCAGCGCGTGGCCGAGGCCGGGTTCGGGAGCACGGAGGAGTTCGTCGCGCTCGCGCGCGACCCGGCCTTCACGAAGAAGCACGGCGTGCCGGGCGCGACGCTCGAGGGCTACTTGTTCCCCGAGACGTATCGCTTCGAGCGAGGCGCGGGTGCCCGCGAAGTGATTACGGCGCAGCTCGCGCAGTTCGAGCGCGCGTGGAGCGAGCTCGCGCCGCTCGCGCGTGCGCGCGGCCTGGGGAAGCGCGAGGTCGTGATCCTCGCGTCGCTGATCGAGAAGGAGACCGGCGCGGCCGAGGAGCGACCCCTGATCTCCGCGGTGTTCCACAACCGCATCGCGAAGGGCATTCGTCTCGAGACCGATCCGGCCGTGATCTACGGCATCGCGAACTTCGACGGCAACCTGACACGCGCACATCTGGAAGACGGCGGCAACCCATATAACACGTATCGGATCGCCGGTCTGCCGCCCGGGCCGATCGCCAATCCGGGCGCCGCGTCGCTGCGCGCCGCCGTCTCACCCGCGCCGGGCGTCGACTACCTGTACTTCGTCTCGCGCGGCGACGGCACGCACGTCTTCACGACGAGCTACCGCGATCACGTCAACGCCGTGAACCGCTTCCAGCGGCGGGGCGGGCGCAGATAGCGGCGCGCTACGGAATCGCGACTTCCTTCAGCAAGTCGAGATTGTCGAGCGCGCGGCCCGCGCCGTAGACGACCGCGGTGAACGGATCCTCGCTGCGCAGGATCGGCAGCTTCGTCTCCTGTCGCAGCACGGTGTCGAGATCCTTCAGCATCGAGCCGCCGCCGACCAGCATGATGCCGCGGTCGACGATGTCGGCGGCGAGCTCCGGCGGCGTCCGCTCGAGCGTGAGATGTACGCACTCGACGACCTGCGCGAGCGGCTCTTGCAGCGCCTCGCGGATCTCCTCGCTGGTCGTCACGACCACCTTCGGGATCCCGGCGACGAGGTCGCGGCCTTTGATCTCCATCGTCTCGGTCTTGGCCGTCGGAGATGCGGTGCCGATCGCCATCTTCACAGATTCGGCGGTGCGTTCGCCAATCAGCATGTTGTACTTGCGCTTCACGTAGTTGATCACGGCCTCGTCCATCGCATCGCCGCCGCAGCGGATCGAGCGCGAGGTGACGATGCCCGAGAGCGAGATCACGGCGACGTCGGTCGTGCCGCCGCCGATGTCGACGACCATGTTTCCGGTCGGCGCGGTCACGTCGAGGCCGGCGCCGATCGCCGCGGCCATCGGCTCCTCGATCAGGAACACCTCGCGCGCGCCTGCCGACATCGCGGATTCGCGCACCGCGCGCTTCTCGACGCTCGTGATGCAGGGCGGAACGCAGATCACGATGCGCGGGCGCGCGATGCGCCGTTTGTTATTGGCGCGGCCGATGAAGTAGCGCAGCATCGCCTCGGTGATCTCGAAGTCCGCGATCACGCCGTCCTTGATCGGGCGCACCGCGCGAATCGAGCCAGGCGTGCGGCCGAGCATCTCCTTCGCTTCGTGCCCGACTGCGAGCACCTTGTCGCCGCGTCCGCTCGGATCGCTCGTCACCGCGACCACGGAAGGCTCGCTGCAGATGAGGCCCTTGCCCTTCGCGTACACGAGCGTGTTCGCCGTTCCGAGATCGATGGCGAGATCGTTCGAGAGCCACCCCATCAGCGATTCGAACATGAAATCCTCTCGGAGTGAGGCGCGGCGCGCCGGTCTCATTCCGTATCGGCGGAGTGCGGGAGGAATTGAGGGCTTGCTGCGCGCGCGCTGCCGCGAGCCGCCCCATCCAGCGCGGCGCCGCGCTCGCTCGCTCCAGTTGCCGAGTCGCCATCCGGAGGGTGCCTGCGGACTGCGCTGGAGCTGCGCGCGCGTGAGCGAATCGAGGTCAGGACTGGATCACGAGCTTCGAGAGGCTGGTCTTGCGCAGGTTGGTCTTCTGAATCGTCCGCACCAGCTCGGCAACCTTTTCGGTGTCGGTCTCGAACGGGTTATTGCAGATCACGCGCACGTTGAGCAGGTTGCCGAGCCGGATGTTCGACCAGTCGAGGTCGTACTGTATGCCGTTCTGGCGGGCGAGCTTGATGAACTCGCCCCGCATCTTGGCGCGCGTGTCCGGCGGCGGCTCGGTCTTCGCCTTGTCGACCTCTTCGTTCGTCAGGATGCGGTCGACCGCGCCCTTGCGCTCGAGCAGGTAGTAGAGGCCGCGCGTCATGCGCAGGTCGTGGTACTGAAGATCGAGCATGAACACGCGCGGGTCGCTCCAGCGCGAGTCGTGCCCTTGGATCCAGTTCTCGATCAACCTGCGCTTGATCACCCAATCGATCTTGCGGTCGAGCTTGTCCGGGTCGGAATCGAGGCAGTCGAGCACGTGCTGCCACATGCGCACCGACTCTTTGAGCTCGTCCGAGACGGGGTATTGCTCGACGTACTTCTGCGCCATTTCGCAGTACTCGCGCTGGATCTCGATCGGCGAGTACTCGCGGCCGTTGTCGAGCCGCAGCTTGCGCTTGCAGGTCGTGTCGTAGGAGATGTCCTTGATGGCCTTCACCGGATTGCGCAGGGTGAAGTCCTTGTTGATGTAGTTGTCCTCGATCATCTGGAGCACGACGGCGCAGGCGCCGATCTTCAGGAAGTTCGTGTACTCCGACATGTTCGAGTCGCCGACGATCACGTGCAGGCGCCGGAACTTCTCGCGGTCGGCGTGGGGCTCGTCGCGCGTGTTGATGATCGAGCGATCGTTCGTCGTCGTGCCGCTGATCTTCTGATAGATGTGCTGCGCCCGCTGGCTGACGCAGTAGTGCACGCCTTCCTGCGTCTGGAACACCTTGCCTGCGCCGGCGTAGATCTGGCGCGTCACGAGGAACGGAATCAGCTGCTCGGCGAGGTAGTAGAAGTCGACGTCCCGGTCGACCAGATAGTTCTCGTGGCAGCCGTAGCTGTTCCCCACGAAGTCCGTGTTGTTCTTGAAGATCGAGAGCTTCCCGGCGATCCGCTCCTCTCGGATCTTCTCCTCCGCGTAGTCCTGGAGGTCTTCGAGAATTCGCTCGCCGGCCTTGTCGTAGACGATCAGCTGGCGCGGCGAGGCGCACTCCGGCGTCGCGTATTCGGGATGGCAGCCGGTGTCCTGGTAGAAGCGCGCGCCGTTCTCGAGGAAGACGTTGAGGAAGTGCTCGGTCGTGATCAGCTTCTCGAACAGGAAGCGGATCGCCTTCTCGACGGGCAGCGTTTTGCGCCCTTCGGGCGTGAAGATGATTCCGTACTCGGTTTCGACGCCGTAGATGCGTTTTTGCACGCTCTCGCCCCAGTTCGGCGAATGTACCCGCGCTTTATCGGCGCATCACGCGCACGACTTGCAGCGCTTCCCTTTGCAGTCGGCGTGCCGGCGAGCCCCCTGGGGCCGCCCTCGTCTCGACGGAGACATCGCGCGAGGCGATCAGGCGAGCAGCTGCTGAACCTCGCTCGCGGCAAGCCGGCGGAACTTGCGGCCGGGGCGCGTGCGGTCGAGCAGCGCGACCTCGAGGTGACGCGCGCCGAGGTCGGGATTTCCGTTCTCGGCGCGGTGCAGCGCGTCACGCCCGAGCTTCAGCGCGGCGCCGAGCGAGAGGCCGGCGCGGTAATGCGCCGCCATGTGGCTCTGCAGGTTGTCGACGCTGCCGCCGATCACGATGAAGCCGTCTTGATCCTGGATCGTGCCGTCGAAGCCGATCTTGTAGAGCGCGTTCTTCTCGTGGCCCGCGAGATTCTCATCGCCCACTTCGGCGACCACGATCTCCACTTCGAAGGGCTTGATCGAGCGCGTGAACTCTTCGCCCAACACCTGCGAGTAGACGTTCGCGAGCGCCTTGCCGCGCACGTCGTCGCGGCTGAAGCGGTAGCCCTCCACGTCAGCCCATTGAATGCCCATCTTCCGCAGCCGATCGAACTCGCTGAACTTGCCAACTCCCGCGAACGCGATGCGGTCGTAGATCTCGCCCAGCTTCTGCAGGCGCAGCGGATTCTCGGCCACCATCAGGATGCCGCCCGCGTACTCCATGGTGACGATCGACTTGCCGCGGGCGATGCCCTTCCGAGCGAACTCGGCCTTGTCCTGGGTCATCTGCTCCGGATTGACGTAGAACGGGAACGA
>DASTOI010000686.1:0-2440 GCA_035762585.1 Myxococcota bacterium | reverse complement strand
CGCGTGAACGCGATCTGCCCGGGCGCGATCTACACGCCGCTGATGCACGGCGGCAACGAGGCGGCCGCGGACCAGTGGGTGAAGGCGGTGCAGCCGTGGCCCGATCGCGGCGAGCCGCATCACATCGCCGGCGCCGCGCTGTTTCTCGCGAGCGACGACAGCGTGTTCGTCAGCGGTCACCTGCTCGTCGTCGACGGCGCTCTGACGGCCGCGGGGCCGCGCCTCGTCGATCACTCGCCGGGCTTCCGCAAGCTGCGCACGCTCTCCGGAATCGCTTACGGCACGACGGGCAAGAAGCCGCGCTATCGCAAGCTGGAGGACTGACCGCCGCTACTTCGCGAGTGGGTCGGGCCGCAGCTGCACCTTGCCGACGTAGCTCTGCGGGATCTCGGAGTGGAGCAGCGGGTCGAGGCCGTTCGTGAACCACAGCCCGCGGCCCTTCCAGCCTGCATTCGGGTCGTCGATGCGGCCGTCGAGCCCGCGCGTGTAGGTGACGAGCGGATACGGGATGCGGATCACGGTCCAGTGCTCGGCGCGCGGATCGAACGCGAGCAGCGCGTCGCTGCCGGTGCCGTTCACGATCACGACGTCGTTGCCGAGCCCGAGCGTGTCGAACTGGTCGACGAACAGGTAGTAGTGAAAGTCCGCGCCGAGCTCGCCGGAGTCATTGGGGCCGGCAGCTCGCGTCTGCAGCGCCGGGCCGGGGCTGCGGTAGAGCGTCCAGCCTTCGGGGCACTGGTCGCCCGCGCCCCAGGTCTGCTTGCACTTGCTGCGCTCGAACCTCGCGAGGTGCCCGCTGCCGCCGAGCGCTGCCCAAATCACGCCCTTCGTATCGACGTCGACGCCGCGCGGCCCGGCGCCCGGAGCGGGCGGGATGTAGGTCTCGTGCCGATCGGCCAGCGGGTCGTAGCGAACCAACCGGCCGCGATGCTCGAACGGCGCGCCCGGGTCGTTGCCGGGCTGCGCGGTCCAAACGCTGCCGTCGACCGGATTCGGGATCACGCCGTAGTTGAAGCCGACGATCGGCCGATCGGCCTTCCCATCGCCGTTCGTGTCGACCACGACCTCGCTAAAGCCCTGCGCGGCGGCGAGCGTCTCCGGCTTCGCCGGGTCGTACTGGTCAGGGTCGAGCCAGCCGATCACGTACGAATCGCCACTCGTCCAGAGCCGTCCGCTCGCGTCGAACTGCAGATGGTGCGTTCCGTAACAAGTGTCGACCAGCGTCGTCTCGCGCGTGCGCGGGTCGTAGACGCCGAGCTGCCGGTGGTGGTAGTTCCTCGCGATCACGGGCGACTGCTTGCAGAACTCGGGTAGGTCGTCGCCCCACTCGCGGCGCAGCTGCGTCGTGATCCAGACGCGGCCGTGCGCGTCGAGCATCGGGTTGTGGGGGTTTGCCGGGTTCGCGTACGCGTCGGGCAGGCTGCTCGCGCCGCCCGGCGCCGGGCAGCCGAGCGAGCCGAAGCCGACCGGAATCTCCTGAGCGGCGCCGAGCGGCCGGTAGGTCTGGCTGCACCACGGCGTCGAGAAGCCGCCGCGCGTCGGCGTCTTCACCGCGCTCGCGACGTGCCGCGCCGGATCGAGCGCGAGCACGTGGTCGTTGCCGATGTCGACGCCGTACACGGGGCCGTTCGCGTTGACGCGCGGCTCGCGCTTGTCGCTCGCGACCTCGTCGTGCGCGTACGTCGTCGCGTCGCCCCACGCCCACTGCGTGATCACGAGATGGCGCTCGACTCCGTGCGGGCGCGGCGGCGGCTCGGGCAGCGCGCCCTCGGCGATGCGCGCACTCCACGCGGCGAGCGCGTCGAGCAGCCGCGCGCGCCCGAGCGCGTCGGCGGTCGCGTGCATCACGGCGGCCTTGCGCAGACCGGCGTCGTAGAGCTTGCGCGTCTTGTTACGGGTGACGACGCTGCCGACTTGGTGGCAGAGCTGACAGCCGAGCTTGAATTGATTCATCCATGCCGCGCTGCCGCCGGGCGGCTCGAGCAGCGAGAGCCAGTAGCTCGCGGGGTAGATCGCGGCCGCCTGCTGCGGCGTCTCCGAGAGGCGCACGCGCAGCTCGAGCGGCTCGCCGCGCTGCGCGGGCACGCGCGCAGAATCCTCGATTCCGTAGCCGCGCACCCAAACTCGATACGGCGCATCCGGCAGCTCCGGCAGCACGAAGCGGCCGGCGTCGTCCGTGACGACGATCTTGCGGTAGGGCGTCGGCAGCGCGCTCGTCTCCGCGATCACCCAGAGGCCCGCTTCGGGATGCGCCTCGCCCGAGACGACGCGGCCCTCGATGAAATCGGGGAGCTCGGAGGGCTTCGCTGCAGGAAGCGCGTCTTCCGATCGGGAGCACGCGATCACGGAGGCGAAGGCGAGGGCGAGCAAGAGGCGCGCAGTGCGTGTCATCGGAAAACGGTAGGCCGGCGCGCGGCGCGGATTCAACGCCGCGCTGCCG
>DASTOI010000685.1:0-5020 GCA_035762585.1 Myxococcota bacterium | reverse complement strand
CCGCGAGCTTCAGCTTCGAAGAGGGCACTTCGAGCGTCGGATGGCGCGCCTGACCCGCGTTGCGGATCCGGGCGAGCATGTCGGAAATGGGATCGGTCATTGGGAACTCCGTTACGCGCGCCGGAACGGCATGCCGAGATGCGTCAGCAGCGCCTTGGCTTCGGCGTCGGTCCGCGCGGTGGTGCACACCGTCACGTTCATGCCGACGATCTTCTCGACTTTGTCGAAGTCGACTTCCGGAAAGATGATCTGCTCGCGCAGGCCGAGCGTGTAGTTGCCGCGGCCGTCGAAGCCCTTGGTCGGGGTGCCGCGGAAATCGCGCACGCGGGGCAGCGCGACGTTCACGAGCCGATCGAAGAACTCCCACATGCGCGCGCCGCGCAGCGTCACCATGCAGCCGATCGGGAGCCCGGCGCGCAGCTTGAAGTTGGCGATCGCCTTCTTCGACTTGCGTACGAGTGGCTTCTGGCCGGTGATCGCGGCGAGCTCCTCGGTCGCGCGCTCCATCAGCTTCGGGTTCTGGACCGCTTCGCCGAGGCCGATGTTCACGACGATCTTCGTGAAGGTCGGCACTTGATGCGGGTTCGCGTACGAGAACTCACTGCGAAGCTTGGGAGCGACTTCCTTGCGGTAGCGCTCGAGCAGGCGCGGAGCGGCCATTAGAGCACCTCCGGCGCGAGCGAGATGATCTTCATGAACCGCTGCGCGCGCAGCTCGCGCGCGACGGGTCCGAAGATGCGCGTCCCGATCGGCTCGCGCGCGTTGTCGATCAGCACCGCCGCGTTGTCGTCGAAGCGAATGTAGGACCCGTCCGGGCGCGACACGCTGCGGCGCGTGCGCACGACCACGGCCTGCCGCACTTCGCCCTTCTTCACGCGCGCGTTCGGAATCGCGTCCTTCACCGTCACGACGATCACGTCGCCGATCGACGCGTAGCGCCGGTGCGTCCCGCCGAGCACGCGGATGCACGCGACGCGGCGCGCACCCGAGTTGTCGGCGACTTCGAGCTCTGTCTCTTGCTGGATCATCCCCGCCTATCCCTGCGCCCGACGCGCCTTCTCGAGCGTCGCGGTCACCTTCCAGCGCTTGCGCTTGGAGAGCGGGCGATGCTCGACGATGCGCACGCGGTCGCCCACGGCGCACTCGTTCGACTCGTCGTGCGCCATGAAGCGCGCGAAGCGGCGCACGTACTTCGAGTACGTGACGTCCTGCACGAGCCGCTCCACCGAGACGACCACGGTCTTGTCCATCTTGTCGCTGACGACGACCCCATCGAGGGTTCGCCGACGTCCTCGTTCGCTCACTGGTTCGCTCCACGCTTCTCGCGCAGCACGGTCTCCACGCGCGCGATGTCGCGGCGCAGCGTGCGCAGCAGCGCCGTGTTCTCGAGCTGTCCGGTCGCCTTCTTCATGCGCGCGTTCCAGAGCTGGTCCCGCAGCTCGCGGCCCTTGGCCTCGAGCTCGGTGTCCGGCAGCGCGCGCAGCTCTCCCGCCTTCATGACGCGAGCTCCTCGCGCGTGACGACGCGCGTCGGCACCGACAGCTTGTGCTGCGCCAGCCGGAACGCCTCGCGCGCGATCTCGGGCGTCACGCCTTCCATCTCGTAGAGCATCCGCCCGGGGCGCACGACGCACACCCACTCTTCCGGATTGCCCTTGCCCTTGCCCATGCGCGTCTCGGCGGGCTTCTTGCTGATCGGCTTATCAGGGAAGATGCGGATCCAGATCTTGCCGCCGCGCTTGATGTGGCGCGTCATCGCGATACGAGCGGCCTCGATCTGGCGCGCGGTCAAGCGGCCGCGATCGAGCGCCTGCAGGCCGAACTCGCCGAACGCGACGGTGTTGCCGCGATATGCGAAGCCGCGCATGCGGCCCTTCATCTGCTTGCGGTACTTGGTTCGTTTGGGCTGCAGCATCGCACTACCTCTGCGCGTCTTCGCGGTTGCGCAGCGCGAGCGGGCCCGAGCGCAGCTCCTTGTCGGAGACGTCGCCCTTGAAGATCCAGCACTTCACGCCGATCACACCGTAGGTCGTCTTCGCTTCCGCGAGGCCGAACTCGATGTCGGCGCGCAGCGTGTGCAGCGGCACGCGGCCCTCGGCGTAACGCTCGCGCCGGCTCATCTCCGAGCCGCCGAGCCGCCCGCTGCATTCCACGCGGATGCCCTTCGCGCCGAACTTCATCGTCGACGTCATCGACTTCTTCATCGCGCGCCGGAACGCGACCCGGCGCTCGAGCTGCATCGCGATCGATTCCGCGACGAGCTGCGCGTCGAGCTCCGCTTTCCGGATCTCCTTGATGTTGATGAAGATCTCGTGCGGCGTGATCTTCGCGAGCTGCTGGCGCAGCACGTCGACCTCGGCGCCGCGCTTGCCGATCAGAATGCCCGGCCGCGCGGTGTGGATGTTGATCACGCACTTCTCGCCGGTGCGCTCGATGACGACCTTCGAGATGCCGGCGTGATAGAGCTTCGCCTTGATGTGCTTGCGCAGCTGGAAGTCTTCGAACACCTGGTCCTGATAACGGCGCTCGTCGAACCAGTTCGACTTCCAGCCATACAGCGTCCCCAGGCGAAACCCGTAGGGATGAACTTTTTGTCCCACGTCTATCGCTCCTCGAGCTCGACGGTGATGTGCGACGTGCGCCTTTGAATCCAGTTCGCGCGCCCCTGTGCGCGCGCGCGGATCCGCCAGAGGCTCGCGCCCTCGTTCACGAACACGCGCGCGACGACGAGATTGTCGACGTCGATGCCGGCCTTCTCGCGGTCGTTCTTCGCGTCCGCGTTCGCGACCGCCGACTGCACGACCTTGCGCAGCGGGCGCGCGACGCGCTTGTCGGAGAGCGCGAGCAGATTCAGCGCCGCCTCGACTTGCTTGCCGCGGATCTGATCCGCGACGAGGCGCGCTTTGCGCGCGCTCACGTGCAGATTGCGCAGCGTTGCGCTGACCGCGCTCATGCCGACTTGACCGCCTTCGCCACCAGCGAGTGGCCGGTGAACTTGCGCGTCGGCGCGAACTCGCCGAGGCGGTGGCCGACCATGTTCTCCGTCACGTAGACGGGCATGAACAGCTTGCCGTTGTGGACGTGGAAGGTGAGCCCCACGAAATCGGGCGTGATCATCGAGCGCCGCGACCAGGTCTTGATCACCTGCTTCGAGCCCGACGAGGTCGCGCGCGTGACCTTGCGCTGCAGGCTCGGGTCCACGAACGGCCCCTTCTTGACGGAGCGGGCCATTCCTACTTCCTCCGCTTCACGATGAGCTTGTCGCTCGGCTTCTTCACGCGGGTCTTGTGACCCTTCGTGGGCACGCCCCACGGCGTGCACGGGTGCCGTCCGCCGGACGACTTGCCTTCGCCGCCGCCCATCGGGTGGTCGACGGGGTTCATCGCGACGCCGCGCACGTTCGGCTTCCGGCCCTTCCAGCGCGAACGGCCGGCCTTGCCGACCGCGATGTTCTCATGGTCGAGGTTGCCGACCTGCCCGACGGTCGCGAGGCAGCGCGCGAGGATCATGCGGTTCTCGCCGCTCGGCATACGCAGCTGGGCATAATCACCCTCGCGCGCCATCAGCTGGGCGGCGGCGCCGGCGGAGCGCACGAGCTGCGCGCCCTTGCCGGGCTTCATCTCGACCGCGTGCACGACGCTGCCGAGCGGAATGCTCGCGAGCGGGAGCGCGTTGCCGGGCCGGATTTCGGCGCGCTCACCCGACATCACCTCGTCGCCGACCGAGAGACCGAGCGGCGCGAGGATGTAGCGCTTCTCGCCATCCTTGTAGTGCAAGAGCGCGATGTAGGCGGAGCGGTTCGGGTCGTACTCGATCGCCGCGACCTTGGCGGGAATGCCGGCCTTGTCGCGCAGGAAATCGATCTTGCGGAACAGCCGCTTGTGGCCGCCGCCGCGGTGCCAGCTCGTCACGTGGCCGTGGGTGTTACGGCCGCCCGTCTGGTTCTTGCGGCCCGAGACGAGCGAGCGCTCCGGGCGCTTCTGCGCGAGGTCCGAGAAGTCGATCACGCTCATCTGGCGTCGACCCGCGGACGTCGGCTTGTAGATCTTCACCGGCACGTTCAGACCCCTTCGAAGAACTCGATCTTCTGGCCCTCGGCCAGGACCACGATGGCCTTCTTCCACGCGCGCTTCGCGCCGACGAAGCGGCCGACGCGCTTCTTGCGCGCCGGCGGCGTCAGCGTTCGCACGCGCAGCACCGACACCTTGAACAGCTCCTCGACCGCGCGCTTCACGTCGTGCTTCGACGCGCCCGGGTCGACCGCGAGCGTCACCGCGTTCGACGTCTCGCGCGCGACGGTGCTCTTCTCCGTCACGACCGGGCGCAGGATCACGTCATGGACGTTCACGCCTCTTCTCCTGGGTGTCCGCCGAGGCGCTGCGCGAGCGCCGTCACGGCATCCTTCGCGATCACGAGTCGCTCGTGGCGCAGCACGTCGTAAACGTTCACGCCCTCGGCGCGGATCACGTCGACGCCGGGCAGGTTCGCGACCGAGCGCTCGAGCTGCGGCTGCGCGGCGTCGGTCACCAGCAGCACGGTCTTGCCGGCGACGCCGAGCTTCTCGAGCAGCGCGAGCGCCTGCTTCGTCTTGTACTCGCCGAGCGCGAGGCCGTCGGCGACGACGAGCGCGCCCTCCTTGTTACGGAGCGAGAGCGCGGAGGCGAGCGCGGCGCGCCGCGTCTTCTTGGTGAGCTTGTGCTCGTAGTCGCGCGGCGTCGGGCCGAACACGACGCCGCCGCCCGCCCACTGCGGCGCGCGGATCGTGCCCTGGCGCGCGTTGCCGGTGCCCTTCTGCTTCCACGGCTTCTTGCCACCGCCCGAGACCGCGGCGCGGTTCTTGGTCGCGTGCGTGCCGGCGCGCCGGCGCGTCAGCTGGCGCCGCACCTCCGCGTGGAACAGATGCGCGCGGATCTTGGCCTCGAACACCGCGGGGTCGAGATCGATCGATCCCGCCTTCCCGCCGCTCGCTGCGATCACTTCTGCCTTGGCCATGACTCACTCTCGTTGACTTCGTTCGCTTC
>DASTOI010000684.1:0-3119 GCA_035762585.1 Myxococcota bacterium | reverse complement strand
TCGTCAGCGCGTCCGTCGTCGACAGCAGCTCGAGCTGCGCGTTGCGCTCCGAGAGCTCGCGCTGGAGGCGCGCGAGCTCGAGGTGGAGGCCGACGCGCGCGACGATCTCGGCTGGGTCGACCGTTTTCGCGATCACGTCGCGCGCGCCGCGTTGCAGCAGCGCGGTGCGCAGCGCCGGCTGCGGAACCGCGGTGAGCATCAGCACCGGCGTCCGGCGCATCTGCTCGGAGGTCGCGAGCGCGAGCAGCTTCTCGCCGCCGATGCCGGGCATCTCGACGTCGCACAGCACGAGGTCGGGCCGGGTCGATTGCAGCATGCGCAGCCCGGAGATCCCGTCGCTCGCTTCGAGGACGCTCTCGCAAAGCCCCGATTCGGTGAGCAGCTTCGTCAGCCGACCGCGCTGGGCGGGCGAGTCCTCGACGACCAGCACGGTCGTCACGCTCACGCTCCGTGCAGGCCGGCCGCCGCCGGATCCGGCGCAGCGCCGGTGCCGAGCAGTACCGGGAAGCGGCGCACGTAGCGACGCAGCGCCGCGCGCTCGAGCGTGCGCGCGACGAGCGGCTTCTCGCGCGCGAGCGACTCGAGCGAGAACGCATCGATCTCGAGCAGCTGCACGGGAGTCAGCGCGCGCGCGCTGTCGACGTGCGGGAGCCCCAGCACCGCGGGCAGACCGCCGAACACTTCGCCGACCGACGCGTTGCCGAGCTCGATCCGCTGCGCGCTGGCGCGGCTCGCGGACAGCCCGACGGAGCCCTGTGCGACGATGAAGATCGAGCTCTCGTCCGACGGCACGGCGCCCTCGGCGTAGATCTGCACGCCCGCGGTGAACTCGCGCCGCCGGGTGCAGAGCGCGAGATCCATCAGGATGTCGATGTCCGTCTCGGCGAACTCGGACTGGTCGACGAGAAAGCGCGAGAGCTCGAGCGCGCGCTGATTCAGCAGCTGCCAGAGCGCGGTGAGCTCGCCGGGCGGCGGCGCCAAGAACTCGACGCCGAGCATGAAGCTCTCGTCGGTCGGGCTCTTGCGCTGCCAGGCGCCGCGCGCGCGCAGCGCGAGCTCGCGCCGCCCGTTCGGAATCCGGATGCCGCAGATGCGTTCGAGCGGCGCGGCCTGCGCGAGCCGGATGCACAGGCCGCCGATCCCCAGATCGAGTGAGGCCCCTTGCGCCACAGTCGTGCCGTCGTCGATCTCCACGTCGACGCGCGACGCGAGCGCGACGCGCGGGCTCGCGCGACGGTCTTGCGGCAGGCCGCTGCTCGCGAGCCACCGTGCTTCGATTCGTTCGCGCATGCCCCTCCCTACGCCGGCGGGAGCGCCGGCCTGCTCGTGTGTTCGGATGCGCGTCCGCGCCGGCGCATACGCACTCTGTCGCGCCGCACGCCGCGTTCTCACGGAACGTCGGCGACGCGGGCCACTGAGCGCGCCCGCGGAAATCGCGTAGGCGAGGGCTCCGAAGGATTTCCTCGCTTCCAAGTGTTTCTTCTTAGGGCGGAGTTGCGCGCGAACTCAGTAGAGTGCGGGGTCAACGGAAGTCGTGAGACACCCGAAACCGAGCGCGTATCTCGGGGGGGATCCATGGCGCTCTCAGTCGTCCTCGTCGATGACCACGCAGTCGTTCGCGCGGGCATTTGCCGGTTGATCGAATCGACCGGAGAGTTCGAGGTCGTCGCCGAGGCGGCGGACGGACGCGCGGCCGTCGAGGCGGTCCAGCGCACGAAGCCAGCGCTGGTTGTTATGGACATCTGGCTGCCGAAGCTGTCGGGCATCGACGCCACGCGCCAGATCCGCCAGGCGGTGCCGGCGACGAAGGTGGTGATCCTCTCGCAGCACGAGCGGCCCGACATCGTCGAGTCGGCGCTGCGCGAGGGCGCCTCCGGGTACGTGCACAAGGGCGGCGCGCCGGAGGACCTGCTCGCGGCGCTGCGCTGGGTGCATCAGGGCAAGTGCTTCCTCTCGCCGGAGATCGCCGGCGGGATCGTCGGCGCCGTCTCGCGGCCGCCGCAGGAGCGCGGCCAGCCGGTCTCGCGCCTGTCGAGCCGCGAGCGCGAGGTGTTGCAGCTGATCGCCGACGGCCTCTCGAGCAAGGAAGTGGCGAGCGAGCTCGGCGTCTCGACGCGCACCGCCGAGACGCATCGCTTCAGCCTGATGAACAAGCTCGGCATCCACAAAGTCGCGGGGCTGGTGCGCTTCGCGGTTCGCGAAGGGCTGATCGCGCCGTGAATGCGGACGCCTCGCTCTGGAGCGCGCTGCCGAGGCGCGCGTGAACCCCGCGCTGCCGCGCGAGGGGCCGCTCGCGCCGCTCGAATCGCGCGACGATCCGCGCGTCGCCGTCGAGCTGCGCGTCCAGCTTCACACCGAGCTGTCGACGCCGCTCGCGGCAGCTGCGCGCGACGTGAGCGTGGGCGGCATGTGCGTCGCGACCGCGTACCCGTTCGCGTTCCAATCGCTCGAGTGGGTCGCGTTCGAGCTGGCCGGGGCGCCGCTGCGGCTGCGCGCCCACGGTCGTTGGCAACGCACCGACGCGGCTTCGCAGACGGTGTTGACCGGCCTCGAGTTCGGGCCGCTCGACGCGCGCGTGGAAGACCTGCTCTGGGATTTCGTCGTCGATACGGGCAAGGACATCGCCCGCTTTCTGCACCGCCGCTCCGCGCTGCGCGGGATCGGCCTCGACGGCGCGCTCGGCATCGCGCACGCGAGCCGCCTGCGCGTGCTGCGCGCGGGCGAGCTGATCTACTGCGAGGGAAGGTCGGGCTCGAACTCGATCTTCATCGTGCGCGAGGGCTCGGTGACGCTCCAAGTGCGCGTGCGCGACGTGCGCAACGAGACGCTTGGCGTCGTGGAGGCGGGCCAGGTGTTCGGCGGCCTCGCGCTGCTCGCCGGCATCGCACAGCCCGAGCTCGCGGTCGCGCGCACCCCGACGCGCCTGCTCGAGATCGACGAGCGCGCGCTGAATCACCTCGCGCGCAGCCGCCCCTGGCTCGCACCCGAGATCGCCTTCGCCGTCACCCGCGCCTACGGCGAACGCGTCCGCCAATCCCTCGAAATCGCCCGCGGCGCAGCGACCAGCTGATCGCGAATCGCTGCTCCGCCCCCCTGACCACGCGCAGCGTGCGTCGCGG
>DASTOI010000683.1:0-2153 GCA_035762585.1 Myxococcota bacterium | reverse complement strand
ATGGCCGCATCCCCGTCCTCTAGGGCCCTTCCCCCAGTTCGCGGAGCCCGTCACCTGATCGTGCGACTCGCAGTCTACGCCGATCCCGCTGCGATCTGTGACGTGAAATGGGGGGCAAATGCGGTTGCGGCGCCGACGCCCATCGCGCGGTAGACGATCGAGCAGCGTGTCCGATCTCGCCGCGCGCGGCCACGACCCGTTCAGAAGAACCACTCGAGGACGCCGTACGCGATGGCCTGCTGCGCGCCGAACTGCGAGCGCCGCGGCCCCGCGAACAGCTGCGCGCCGACGCGCAGCTCGAGCGAGTTCCAGCCGGCGTAGGAGACCGCCGGCGCGAACGCGGCGCTCTCGCCGGACCAGTCGTAGAGGATCAGCAGATCGGCGCGGAGCGCGGCGGTGACGTCGGCGCCCGCCTGCAGTCCGGTCGTGTGGCGCGCGAGCGAGACCACGCGGCTGCCTGCGAAACGCTCGGAGCCGAAGGGCGCGGGCTGGTCGCCGAGCGGGCCGCCGCCCACCGCAGAGAACAGCGGCAAGAGCGTGCCGGCGCGTCCGCGGCCGAAGCCGAGCGCGTTGCCGTCGTAGAGGTGCTCGGCGAGCACATAGACCCCGGGCCCGATCGCGAGCGTCGCGTCGACCGAGAAGACCGCCTGCCAAAAGCGCGGCAGCTCGCGCGGCGCCGCGTCGCCGAGCCTCCAGACCTTCCGCTCGGGATCGGTCCAGATCGCTTCGACGCGCCACGCGCCGCCGCCGAGATTCCCTGAGAAGTCGGCGCCCACTGCCGGCGCCTTTTCGAACACGCCTGCCATCAGCGACGCATCGACGTTGCGCACGACGCCGTGCAGGCGCAGCGCGTAGCGCGACTCGCGCGCGTCGTCGCCCGGCGCGGCGACGGCCTGCACGTAGTCGAAGCCCGTCCACATCCAGCGCACGTCGATCGCGTCGATGCCGGCGAACTCGTCGTCCTCGATCGCGAGCGGACCGACCGCGGAGAGGCGATCGATCGGATTCCAGAGCCGGCCGGTCCCCCACGCGAGCCGCTGGCGTCCGGCCGTGACGTGGAGCTTCGCGCCCTCGTACTTCACGAAGCCGCGGTAGAGGCGGTGCCGCCAGCGAAAGTGATCGCCGTGCGGCTCGAGCCCGAACAGCTCGATCTCGTCGTCGAGCTCGAGCAGCGTGTCGGCGTCGCCGCCGAGCCTGCCGTCGAGCGTGTCGAGCGTGCCCGCGCGCCATTCGTGGTCGTACGCGAGCGAAGCGGACCAGCGCTGCGACGCGCGCGCATCGAGCGTGACGCGCGCGCGCGTCAGGCTCTGCCAGACGTCCTTGTCGCCGACGAGCTCGAATGCGCTGCAGCTCGCGAGCTGCGCGGCGTCGGCGCACGCGGGATCGAGCGCGAACGCCGCGAAGAAGTCGTCCGCGTCGGTGCCGTTCGTCGTCGTGAGCACCTCGCGCACCGAGCCTGACAAGTCGAGCGAGCGCTCGCCGGAGCGCCACAGCTCGCGCCCATGCGCGCTCGCGGCGAACAGCACGCCGAGCACGAGCGCCGCGGTGTGCGTCACGTCGCCTCCGCCGAGGCGCTGTGTCACGAGCTCGCGCTCTCGTCGGCCACCACCTCACCATCGCGCAGCCTCACCACGCGGCGCGCGCGCTCGATCACGCGCGGATCGTGTGTGGAGAACAGGAAGGTGACGCCGCGCTCGCGGTTCAAGCGCTCCATCAGGTCGATCAGCTTGCCCGCGGTGACCGAGTCGAGGTTCGCGGTGGGCTCGTCGGCGAGCACGACGCGCGGCGAGCTGGCGATCGCGCGTGCGATCGCGACGCGCTGCTGCTGGCCGCCGCTCATCTCGAGCGGGCGCTTGTCGGCGAGCTCTGCGAGGCCCACGTCGGCGAGCACGGCGAGCGCCCGCGCGCGGCGCTCGGCCGCAGGGCTGCCCTGCAACTCCATCACGAACTCGACGTTCTCGCGCGCGGAGAGCACCGGGATCAAGTTGAACGCCTGGAAGACGAAGCCGAGCTTTGCGAGCCGCAGCGCGGCGAGCTGCGAGCGCGAGAGTCGCGCGAGGTCCTGCCCGTCGAGCGAGACGGCGCCGCTGGTCGGCGCGTCGAGCGCGCCGAACAGATTCAGCAGCGTGGTCTTGCCGGAGCCGCTCGGCCCG
>DASTOI010000682.1:0-3323 GCA_035762585.1 Myxococcota bacterium | reverse complement strand
AGCAGGCGCTCGCGCTGATCGAGCGACACGGTGTGGACTGGGTGCTGTTCGTTCCGACCATGATGCAGCGCATCGCGAAGCTGCCGGCCGACGTCCGTAACAAGTACGACCTGGCCTCGCTGCGGCGCGTGATGTGCTCCGGAGCGCCGAGCCCCATCTGGCTGAAGCGCTTCTGGATCGAATGGCTGGGCCCCGAGAAGATCTACGAGGCGTACGGCGGGACCGAGCGCATCGCCGGCACCGTGATCGACGGCGTCGAGTGGCTCGCGCACCCCGGGTCGGTCGGGAAGCCGCCGCCCGGCCGCATGATGCGCGCGCAGCGTCCCGACGGAACGCTCTGCGCTCCCGGCGAGATCGGCGAGATCTACATGAAGCCCGCGGCCGGGCAGGGCACCACCTACCGCTACATCGGCGCCGAGGCGACCGCGACCGGCGACGGCTGGGAGACTCTCGGGGACGTCGGCTGGTTCGACGCCGACGGCTACCTCTATCTCGCCGACCGCAAGACGGACATGATCCTCGTCGGCGGCTCGAACGTGTATCCGGCCGAGGTGGAGGCTGCGATCGACGCCCATCCCGCGGTGCGCTCGAGCGCGGTGATCGGGCTGCCCGACGACGACCTCGGCAACCGCGTGCACGCGCTCGTCGACGCGCCGGCGGGCGTCACCGCGGACACGCTGCGCGCGTACCTCGGCGAGCGGCTCGTCGCCTACAAGATCCCGCGCAGCTTCGAGTTCGTGAGCGAGCCGCTGCGTGACGACGCAGGGAAGCTCCGCCGCTCCGCGCTGCGCGAGGCGCGGCTCGGCCCGAGCGGAGGCTGAGCGGCGGCCCCGACGGCGGCTCCGTCCCCGTAACAAGCTCTCCGGCCGGCGCGCGAGCTGCGATCCTCCGGCGCGCCCGCCCGAAGCCAACGACGGAGCGCCCACCGACGGACGTTTGCGGTTGCCGGAACATCCATCGAATTGACTCGAAATGGACGATTCCCCGCGCCTCACCCTGGGCTATTTCGGGCTACGGAGGACGATCATGTGATCGACCTTGCGACCCCGGCGGCGCGGCCGGCCTTCGACGGCGCGTCCTTCCCGGTCTTCGTGCTCGACGGCGACGGCCGCATGCTCGACGCGAACGCCGCGGCCTGCGCGTACTTCCACCAGACCCGTCAGCAGCTCTGCGGCGTCGACGCGCTCGGCGCGCGCGGCTATTCGCCGGAGCGCCGCGCTGCGTTCAGGAAGCGCTTCGACGCTTGGCTCGCCGGAGAGCTGAACCCGTTCGTGCTCGCGTGGCCGCTCGGAGCGGACGGGGAGAAATTCCTCGTGATTCCGCAGCACGTCTTCCACGGCGGCCGACCGTCGGTCGCGCTGGTGCTGATCCCGGCGCAGCTGATCTCGACTGCGATCGGCGAGCCGTCGCGCACCGCGAGTGCCGGCGTCGGGCTCGGCTCGTTTCAGCGCGAGAAGGACGGCGAGCTCGCGAAGCTGACGCGGCGCGAATGGGAAGTGGCGCGTCGGCTCGCCGAGGGCGACCGCGTGCCGCTGATCGTCGAAGACCTCGGCATCGCCGAGAACACCGTGCGGAATCACTTGAAGGCGATCTTCCGCAAGCTCGGCGTCGGGTCGCAGGCGGAGCTGATCCGTCGCATCAAGCGCCCGCCGGGTGTGGCGGGGCAGCGATGAAGCGCACGGCGACGGCGCGGCCGCTCCGATCCGTGGAGCCCCGGACGCGCCCCGCGCTCGCGCAAACGGTCCTCGACGCGGTTCCGTATCCGACGTTCGGCTACACGCGGGACTTTCGGATCGCGTGGGCGAACGCCGCCGCACGCTCGTACTTCGGCCTCGACGACGCGGCGCTGGCGGAGCTCGCGCGCGGCGACGGCCCGCGCCGCCGCGAGTTTCGCGACCGCCACTTCCGCGCTTGGGCGAGAGGAGACCCGCCGTATCCCGTGCGGTTCCGCTGGGACGGTGCGACCGGGAAGGGAGACTTCCTGCTGATTCCGTTCCCGACGCCGGCGCTCGCGAGCGCGCCGTTCGCGCTCGTGTTGATCCCGCGCGAGCTGCTCGACGCAGCGCTCGGCGACCAGCCGGTGCGGGCCGCTTCGCATGCGCGCAAGTGGATGGACTTGCTGGCGGAGGCGGCGGCGCGGCGCGAGCCCGATGTTTCTCGAGACGAGCGCTTCGCGAAGCTGACGCCGCGCGAATGGGAGATCGCGCGCCGCATCGCGCTGGGCGACCGCGTGTTGTTACTCGCCGAGCTGCTGCACATCTCACCGAACACGGTGCGCAACCACCTGAAGTCGATCTTTCGCAAAGTGGGAGTTCACTCGCAGACGCAGCTCGTGAAGACGGTGCGCGCGCTCGCGCCGTGAACGCTTCGTCGGGACGCGCGCGGCGTCCGCTCGGCCGCCGGCGCGGGGAGGCGGCAGGCCGGATCGGCCGCCACGGGCGGAAATCATTATCGAGGTGGCCAACCTCGGAGCATGTGGGAGCGTTGACCGTTTCGTAGGGTGCCGCAGCTCAACAACTCGAGCCTCGAGGCTGCGCGGCTTGTCGAAACAAGGCCGAACCCAACTCCGCGAGATGCTCGCGGAAGCGCCGTACCCCGTGCTCGGGATCGATCGCTTGGGCGCCGTGGTGTGGGCGAACTCGGCCGCGGTCGCCGTGTTCCGGGCGCAGGGTCCGCTGGTCGGAAAGCGCCTGCTCGGGCCGGCGCGCGGCGCGCTGCTCCCGATCGGGGGCGGGAGCCTGAAGGCGTGGCTCGCGGGGCGGCTTCATCCGGTGAGCGCGGTGTGGCTCTCCGAGGAGGGCGCGCCGGACACGTTTCTCAGCGTGCCTTTCCGGGCGCCGGCCGAGTCCGGCGCGGCGCTCGCGGTGCTCCTGATCCGCATCCGCGATTCGCGCGATGCATCGCTGTCCGACGAGGAGGAGAGCGAGGCCGCGATCGACGGGCGGTCGTTCGTTCCGCAGTCGACGCGCACGCGCGCGGACGCGCTCGCCGCGCTCACGTCTCGCGAGCGCCAGATCGTGATCCAGCTGCTCGACGGCAGCCGCACGACGCTGATCGCCGAAGAGTTCCGCATCTCGGTCAACACCGTGCGGAATCACCTGAAGTCGATCTTCCGGAAGCTCGGGGTGAATTCGCAGGCGCAGCTGGTTCGGGTGTTGCGGCAGCCGCGGGCTTAGGTACGCGTCGGCGCGCGCTCCGCGGCCGCGGCGGGGCCGGGGGCGGCGGAGGTTCGTGGCTCGCTCCGCCCCTTGGATCATTAGGGACGTTCGCTGAGGCGCGTTCCACCGAGTGGACCGCGGGAGATTCTCAGGGGGGCTCCGCTG
>DASTOI010000681.1:0-4665 GCA_035762585.1 Myxococcota bacterium | reverse complement strand
GCCGCGCTCGCGGCGCACCCCGACTTCGCGAAGCGCGACTTGCGCGCGATCCGCAGCGGAAACCTCTACGCGGTGCTGCCGCCCGGCCGGCGTCCGGCCGATCCCGCGCTTCGCGCCGCCGGGCTCGGCATGACGGAGACGCTCGGCCCGCACACGATGGCGAACCTCGACGAGGACCTCCCCGAGCGGCTGCGCAGCTCGTTCGGACGCGCGGTGCCGGGCGCCGAGCACAAGCTGATCGATCCCCTAACAGGAGCGCGCGTTGCACCCGGCGAAGTCGGCGAGATCTGCGTGCGCGGGCCGTTCCTGATGCACGGGCTCGTGAAGCGCGAGCGCGCCGAGACGTTCGACGCCGATGGCTACTACCACACGGGCGACTCGGGCTTCTTCGACGCCGAGGGCCACCTCTTCTTCCGCGGACGGCTGGGCGAGCTGATCAAGACGGGCGGCGCGAACGTGACGCCGCGCGAAGTCGAGAGCGTGCTCGAGGCGCAGCCCGAGATCGCGGCGGCGCACGTCGTCGGCGTCGCGCACGCGGAGCGAGGCGAGAACGTGGCCGCGGTGATCGTGCTGCGAGACGGCGCGGCACTCTCACCGGCTGCGCTGCGCGAGCGGCTCCGCGGCGAGCTCGCCGCGTACAAGCTGCCCCGACACATCATCGTGTCGCCCGCGAGCGCGCTGCCGATGACCGCGAGCGGCAAGCTCGATCGCCGCGCGCTGCGCGCCGAGCTCGAGCGCCGCATCGCGGCCGGAGAGAGCGAGAGCGCGTGAGCGAGCCGAGCGGAGCGGAGGAATCGCAGCGCCCGAGCGCGGAGCTGATTCGCCTCGGCATCGTCGCGTTCAGCTGGTTCGCGGCATGGGGCATCGGCTCGGTCGTGATCTCGTGGATCGGCACCAAGCAGCTGCACCTCTCGGGGCGTCCGTTCTCGTGGATCCAGATGAGCCCGCAGCTGCCGCCGCTGCTGCTGCTGCTGCTCGGCGGCGCGATCGCCGATCGCGTCGACCCGCGCCGGCTGCTGCAGGGCGTGCACTGGGCGACGATCGCGCCGGTCGCGGCGTTCGCCGCGATCGTCGTGGCCGGCTCCGCGACGCTTCCGCTGCTGGTCGGCTACGGGCTGTGCGTCGGGATCGGCTCCGCGTTCGCGTCGCCGCCGCGCGACAGCCTGCTCTCCCACGTCGCCGGCCCGAACCTGATGAACGCGGTCACCGCGCTCACGATCGCTCAGTTCGGCGGCCAGGCGCTCGGCTCGCTCGGCGGCGGGCGCGCCGAGGCGCTGGGCGTCCCGGCGATGCTCGGCCTGCAGGGCTTGTTATTGGCGGGCGGCGCGCTCGCGGCGCGCGGCCTGCCGCGCGTCGAGCGCTCGGCCGCGCCCGCGCTGCCGCGCGCGTGGCTCGCGGGCGTCGCGAGCGTGGCGCGCACGCCGGCGCTGCGCGTGCCGGTCGGGCTCGTCACCGCGATCGGCACGTTCTTCATGGGGCCGTTCTTCGTCGCGTTCCCGCTGATCGTGCGCGACGTCTATCAGGGCGGCGCGAACGAGCTCGGCTGGATCCTCGCGACCTTCCCGCTCGGAACGATCCTCGGCTCGTTCGCGATCCGCGCGCGCGGCGGCATCGCGCGCAAGGGCCGCGCGATGCTGCTCGCGATGACGAACGGCACGCTGAACCTCGCGCTGCTGTCGCTCGGGCTGCCTTATTGGGGATTCCTGCTCTGCGCGCTGCTCTGGGGAACGGGCGGCGCGGTGTTCATCAACTCGAGCCGCACGCTCGTGCAGGAGACCGCGCCGCCGGAGCAACGCGGGCGCATCCTCGCGGTCTACCAGCTCGGCTTCGTCGGCAGCGCGCCGCTCGGCATGCTGCTCACCGGGTTCTTGTGCGAGACGTTCGGCCCGCTCGGCGCCCTGCGCGTCTGTGCGGTGGGCATGGCGCTCGTGATCGCGAGCGTCGCGGCGTTCTCGAGCGCGCGGCGGCTCTGATTAGGGGGCGGCGTGGAAGTCGAACAGGATCTTGACCGCGCCGCTCGCTGCCTGGTCGTGCGCGGCGGCGAACGCGCGGCGGTACTCCGCGAGCCGGAAGCGGTGCGTGACGATCGGCGTCACGTCGAGGCCGCGCTGAACGAGCTCGAAGTACCACGCGAACGCGTGCTGGCGGCGCCCGCCGATCGTCTCGAAGCCGAACGCGTTCGAGCCGACCAGCGCGATCTCCTTGAAGTAGAGCGGCGTCCACTCGAAGCGCGCCGGTTTCTCGACGCCGGTGACCGAGATGCGCCCGCGGCTGCGCACGACGCGCACGCCGACCTCGACCGTGCGCGGCGCGCCGACCGTGTCGTAGACGACGTCGACGCCGCCGAGCGGCATCGCGAGGCCGCGCCACGGCGCGACCTCCTCCGCGCCGGTCTCCTGCGCGATCGCGGCGATGATCTCGCGCTCGGGGCGATGCGCGAGCACGCGCGCAGCGCCGAGCTTCTCGGCCAGCGCGCGCTGATGCGCGAAGCGCGCGACGGCGATCACGCGCACGCTCGGGAAGAGCGCGCGCAGCGCGGCGATCGCGCAGAGGCCGAGCGTCCCGCAGCCGTACACGAGAGCGAGGCCGCCCTCGGGCGGTGGGCTGTGCAGGACCGCGTGCAGCGCGACCGAGAACGGATCCGCAAGCACGGCCTGCTCGTCGCTCACGTCGTCGGGGATCGCGATGCACTGCGACGCGTGCGCGGCGAGCAGCGCCGCGAAGCCGCCCGTCGCCGCGCTCGACGTCCCGTGATGAAGGCCCGGCGCGAGCGTGCCGCGCCGGAACGAGGTGCACAGCGCGAGCTCGCCGCGCTCGCACCACGCGCAGAGCGGCAGGCCGCGCGTGGCGCACGAGAGCCACGGGTTCAACACGACGCGCGCGCCGCGCGTGAGCGGCGCGCCCGGCCCCGGCCGCTCGACCGTCGCGACGACCTCGTGCCCTAATACCTGCGGAAACGAAATCATCCCGGTCATCGGGTTGTCGACGCTGCCGTTCAGGAAGACTTGCTTCGCATCGCTCCCGCAGATTCCGCAAACCTGCGTGCGCAGCAGCGCCCAGTCCGGCGCGGGCAGCCTCGGCTCCGCGATCTCGCGAAGCCGAATCGGCGCGAGCGGCCCGGTGAACGCGCGCGGCGTCAGCTGCGCGAGCGCCTTCGTCGCGACGATGCGCGCGAGCGAATCCTCGAACACGAGCGCCTGCATCGGCGCAGCATACGCCGGCGAAGAAGACGAGAGGCGGGAGCCCGCGGCCCCCGCCTCCGTCCGCTCATGCGGCCCGAGCTAGAGCTCGAGCTGAAGCTCGCCTCCCAGATATCTCGGCGGGCCCCAGCCGCGGAAGCCGCCGGGACCGAGCGGCAGCTCCTGCTCCTTGTACTGCTTGTCGGTCAAATTTTTGCCGACGAAGCCGACGCGAACCGAGCGCTCGGCGATTTGGAACTCGTAGCTGATGTTCGCATCGAGGAGCGTGTAGTCGCCTTGGCGGACCGGTGTGTTCGTCACCGGCGGCAGGCCGAGCCCGGCAGGCGGCGGCGCTTGCTGCGCAGCAGTCGTCGACGACGGCGAGATGATCCAGAACGTGTCCTGTTTTCGGACGCGGCTGCCGAGCACGATCTCACCGGGTCCCAGATCGCGGCGGTAGTCCACGCCGACGCTCCAGGTCAGCTCAGGCACGCGCGTGAGATCCTGATCGACGAACGTGGTGGTTGGGCACGTCGCCTCGCTCGTTCCGCCGAACACCTGGAAGCACACCGTGTTTCCAGCCGCGGCCGGGAGGTTGTGCGTGTTCTGCGTCGACGTGACGTCGCTGTAGTCCTGCCAGCCGAGGTTGAAGTTCGCGTTCAGTCCCTCGAGCAGCTCGAAGCTCGTCTGGAGCTCGACGCCGTAGATCTTCGCCAAGTCGCCATTCAGGATCAGCGTGTTGGTACCGGGAATCGTGACACCCGAGATGATCGAGGAGAACTGCGCGCCTTTGATCTTGCTGTAGAACCCGGCCAGGTTCGCGATCAGGCGACCGTCGAGCCACGAGGTCTTGAAGCCGACTTCGTGCGAGTCGACGTCCTCCGGAGCGAACGTGATCGGCCAGTTCGCCGGATCCGATCCGCGCAGGCTGAAGCCTCCCGAGCGGAAGCCCTGCGCGAAGCGGTAGTAGGCGAGCAGGCTCTCCGTGACCTGATAATTCACCCCGGCTTCGAACACGACGTCGTCCCAGCTGTCCTCGAGCCCTGACAAGCTCAGCAGCGGTGCACCGAGCGTCGAGCCGACTAGCGTCGAGTTCGTGATCGGGAAGAACGCGGTCTTGAACTTCTTCGTCTCGTCGATGTAGCGGACGCCGAAGTTGGCGCGCAGCCCCTCGATCCAGGGCAGCTCGTATTCCAGCGAGCCGAACAGCGCCCAGGACTTGTTGGTGAGGAACGTCGCCTGAGCGGCGAAGCTGGTCGGCAGCACGCAGTAAATGAAGAGACCGGACGGATCCGTCGGGCCGCTGAAGCCCGGGATGCCCGGAACGCAGGCGCCGCCGAAGGCGGCCGCGGGCAGCTGCAGCTGCTGCTCGGTGCGCTGGCTGTGGTCATGGTCGTCGCGCGCGTAGTAGAAGCCGCCGACGTAGTTCAGCGACCCGTCGAGCAAGCTGCCGACGAGGCGCAGCTCCTGCGAGAAGACGTCGAAC
>DASTOI010000680.1:0-2008 GCA_035762585.1 Myxococcota bacterium | reverse complement strand
CGGCCAGGCAGCCGCCGGTCTGGTCGTTGCCGGGCAGCGGCGCGCGCGGGCCGGTCTCGAAGCCGCGCGTGTGGCAATACACGAGGCGCGGGTTCACGGCGCGCAGGCTCTGGTAATCGATCCCCAATCGCTCGGCCGCGTCGTAGCGCATGTTGTGCTGGACCACGTCCGCACGCGCGACGAGCTCGTGCAAGATCTTCATCGCGCGCGCGTCCTTCAGATCGAGCGCGAGGCTGCGCTTGCCGCGGTTCGCCATGTACGCGATGTGGTTCGCGTGCCAGTAGATGTCGTAGAGCGCGTTGATCTTGATCACGTTCGCGCCGAGATCGGAGAGCAGCTGCGTGCCGAACGGGCCCGCGATCGCGAGGCCGAGGTCGAGCACCGTAATGCCTTCGAGCGGCGCGCGGAGCGGACGGCCCGTGACGGCGGGCTGCTCCGGCTTCGCTGCGAGCGCTGCGGCTTCGGCCCTCACAGCCTGCGTGTGCTCGCCGGGCTTCGCCGGCGGCGCGCCGATCGGGCACGGGTTCTTCGCGAGCCGGTACGTGACACCGACCTGCCGAACGGTCCCGAGCTCCGGATCCTGCACTTCGGCCACGCAGCCGTCCGCGAGGAAGAGCGGATCGGCGAGCGCTTCTTCCGGCGAGCGCACGGCCTGAATCGTCATGGCCGCGGTGGCCGCGGCGCGCACCCACTCGTCGGCCGAGAACTTCCTAACAGCTTCGGCGAGCAGCGGCTGGTAGTGCTGCATCACGACCAGCTCGCCCGGGCCGGTGCCGAAGCGATCGGGATCCTGCTTCGCGGCGAGCTCCGGCGTCGCGCTCAGCTTCTCGCCCGCGGACGCGGAGAGCAGGAAGCGCGGATTCGGCACCCAGTTGTGGATCCAGCGCCCGTCCGCGCACTGGAAGTGTCCCTTCGGCGCGCGCGAGCCGAGGATCCAGCTGTCGAAGTCCTTCGCGTCGACGTTCTCCGCGCGTTGCCAGACGCCGCTCGCGCACGCGAGCGCGCCTTGGAGCAGCGAGGTCTCGACCCACTGGCCGCGCCCCGTAGTGCCTCGCGCGCGCAGCGCCGCGTTGATGCCGAGCGACGCGGCGAAGAACGCGCCGAGGCTCGGATAGTGCGAGGCGGGGAAAACGGGGCCGGGGCGCGGCGGGCCCTGCACCGACTCGTAGTCGAGCGGGAGGTGCGCGAAAGGATCCGCGCGGCGCGCCATCCGGTTCAGCGCGCCCTCCGGCCAGCCGCGCTGCTCGAAGTGCAGGCCCGTGCGCGCCGCCACGAGCGCGTCGATCGCGGGCCGCGCCGCGTGCCGATTGTTACGGCCGTAGGCGGTGATCGAGCAGTAGACCAGCCGTGGGTTCGCTGCAGAGAGCGTCCCGTAGTCGATGCCGAGCCGCGCCGTCTCGCCCGGCGTGAACGTCTCGATCACGACGTCGGCGTGCTTCGCGAGCGCGAGAAAGCACGCGCGATCCTCCGCGCTCGCGAGGTCGAGCCGTGCGCTGCGCTTGCCGCGCTGCCAGACGCGGTAGCCGAGCTGAGCGCGTGCCGGGTCGCCGCCCGGCGGCTCGATCTTCACGACGTCGGCGCCGTGGTCGGCCATCAGCATCGCGGTCATCGGTCCAGCGATGCCCGATGAGAGATCGAGCACGCGGAGACCGGAGAGCACGCCGGCCATCTTGTTACGCGATCCCGTACATGCGCGCGCCGTTCGCCCACGTGATCGCGTGGACCTCGCTCTCGGGCACGCCGGCGAACTGCTTCTCGATCTTTGCGCCCGCGTTCGGCCAGTTGCAGACCGGGTGCGGGAAGTCGGTCGACCAGAGCACGTTCTCGATGCCGATCGCGTGGCGCTGCTCCACGCCTTCGGGCTCGTGCACGAACGTCACCGCCATCTGGCGCTTGAAGTAGGTGCTCGGCAGCTCTTTCACGCCGGGGAAGCGGTAGTGATGGTGCATCCGCGAATCGAGGTAGCGGATGAAGCCCGGCAGCCAGAACAGTCCCGGCTCGACGAACA
>DASTOI010000679.1:0-5641 GCA_035762585.1 Myxococcota bacterium | reverse complement strand
CCGGTCGCTCGGCGGCATAGCGGGCGGAGAAGGAAGGCATCGCTCGAGACCCCTCGGCGTTGGTGTCAGATCACCGCCGAGAGCATCTGCCAAGCGTGTGGCGGAGTCACGTCTCCTCAGCGTCGACGCAAGCTGCCGACGCCCAGAGCTCCGAGCGCGACCGCGACGAACGACATCCAGGCAGGCTCCGGTACCGCGAGGAGCGAGAGATTGTCGAGCCCGATGAACGCGCCCCCGGCCGGGATGGCGGAGCCGACCACGCTGAGCGTGACGTTCGTGCTGTCGGCGACGAAGCTGAACCCGTAGCTCGCCCATTGGACGCCTGGATCGGTCGAGTTGTGGGTCAACGTCTCGCTGACCGATCCGATCGTCACCAACACCGAGATGGGCCCGCCGCAGGTCGCGCCGGGAACGCAGCTCGCGATGTTCGATACGCCGAGGTCGGCGGTGAACGCGTACTGCTGCCCGATCACGAGCCCGCTGATCGTCTGGGAGACGCCCTTGCCGAGCGTGTTCTGGTAGCCGGCGATGTCGAGGAAGTTCAGCCCCTCGGAGGCCGTGATCAGATACTGGTTCGGCGTCGTGCAGACGGCGATCTCGTTGCCGACGGGCGTCCAATCCGAAAGCGTGGTCGACGCCGGTACGAGCTGCCGGCAGTTGTCGCCCGCATGGGTTCCGGTGAACGTCTCGAACCCCGCGTTCGAGATCAGGTTCGCGTGGGCGGGAGCAGCGAGCGCGAGGAGTGATGTCGCGAGAATCGCGAGCCGCGTCTGCATGGCTTCCTCTCGAACGGACGAAGATCGCCGTACGAAGGGAGTGGCCGCGCGACTCGGGTGGTGGCACACAATCGGGTCGTCCAGGTCGAACGCGGGCCCTGCAGATCCTCCAACCGACTCGGAGACTCCAGCCATGACGATGCAGCGCACGCCCCTCCTGCTCTCCCGCCTGATGGATCGCGGCGCGCGGGTGGCGCCGAACGAGCAAGTGGTGACGAAGCAGCCGGACGGCCTGCACCGTCAGACGCTCGCGCAGACCCGCGCGCGCGCGGCGCAGCTCGCGCACGCGCTGCGCGCGGACGGCGTGAAGCTCGGCGAGCGCGTCGCGAGCCTGCTCTGGAACAACCACCGCCATCTCGAGATGTATCAGGCGATCCCGAGCATGGGCTGCGTGCTGCACACGCTGAACCTGCGGCTCGCGCTCGGCGAGCTGCAATACATCATCAATCACGCGGAAGACGCGGTGATCGTCGTCGACCAGAGCCACCTCGCACTGCTCGAGCAGCTCGCGGGAAAGATCCCGAGCGTGCGGCGCGTGATCGTCGCGAGCGAGCCGGGGGCCGGCGCGTGGAAGTCGGCGCTGCCGGGCGCGGTCGACTACGAGGACTTCATCGGGCGGCACGCGAAGGAGATCGAGTGGCCCGAGTTCGACGAGAACGCCGGCGCCGCGCTCTGTTACACGAGCGGCACGACCGGCGATCCGAAGGGTGTGCTCTACACGCACCGCTCGACCTACCTGCACACGATGGCCCAGTGCATGACCGACTCGATGGGCCTCTCGGCGCAGGACTGCCTGCTGCAGATCGTGCCGATGTTCCACGCGATGGGCTGGGGCGCGCCGTTCAGTGTGCTGACGCTCGGCGCGAAGACGGTGATGCCGCACCGCTTCATGGATCCGAAGAGCCTGGTCGAGCTGATGAGCGGCGAGGAAGTGACGATCTCGCTCGGCGTGCCGACCATCTGGCAAGGTGTTAGGGCGTTCCTCGAGCAGAACCCCGGCGCCGATCTCGGCTCGCTGACGCGCATGACCTGCGGCGGCTCGGCGCCGCCAATCAGCCTGATCGAGTGGTACGCGAAGAAGTACGGCGTCGAGATGATCCAGGGCTGGGGGATGACCGAGACGAACCCGCTCGTCACGCTCTCGCGCCGCATCGCGAAGCGCTCGCAGCGCAAGTCGCTGCCGGAAGAGCAGATGTCGAACCAGGCGAAGGCCGGCCAGGTCGTGCCGGGCATCGACCTGTCGATCATCGACGAGAACGGCCGCCACCTGCCGCACGACGGCAAGTCGATCGGCGAGGTGATCGTGCGCGGCCCGTGGATCGCGGCCGAGTACTACAAGAATCCGCAGCCGGCGAAGTTCCACGAGGGTTGGCTGCGCACCGGCGACGTCGCGATGATCGATCCCGAGGAATATCTGATCATCACCGACCGCACGAAGGACTTGATCAAGTCCGGCGGCGAGTGGATCTCCTCGGTCGACCTCGAGAACCACATCTGCGCGCTGCCCGGCGTCGCGCAGGCCGCGGTCGTCGGCGTGCCGCACCCGAAGTGGGACGAGCGGCCGGTCGCGATCGTCGTGCGCGCGCCGGGCAGCACGGTGACGCAGCAGCAGGTGCTCGCGCACTGTGAAGGCCGCTTCGCGAAGTGGCAGCTGCCCGACGAAGTGCTGTTCCGCGACGCGATCCCGCTCACGTCGACCGGCAAGATCGACAAGAAGGTGATCCGCGCCGGCTTGTCGGCCGAACGCTACGCGCTGCCCGATCAGCGCTGACCCCTCAATTGCGTGCGTGGTGGGCCGATGGGTCCCGAACGGCCACACACGAACGGAGGGGCCCATGCCTCGGATCCATCGAGCGACCGCCTACTGCCTCTTGCTCACTCTCTCGGCGCAGCTCGCTTGCGGCACGATCCTGTACCCGGAGCGCCGCGGGCAGAAGAGCGGCCGCATCGATCCGGCGGTCGCAATCATGGACGGCATCGGCCTCTTGCTGTTCCTGATCCCGGGGCTCGCCGCGTTCGCGGTCGATTTCGCGACCGGCGCGATCTACCTGCCCGGCGGCCGCCGCGGCGAGGTCGACGTGATCCACTTCGAGGGCGACGACCTCGCGGATGCGGTGCGCGCGATCGAGCGCGAGCGCGGGATCGATCTGAGCGCGCATCTCGGCGACCTGCGCGTATTCCCGCTCGACGACGCCGCCGAGGCGCGCGCGCGAATTGCGGCGCTCGGCGGCAGCGAGTTCGCGCCGGGAGCGCTCGCGGCCCGCTGAAGCCTTGGCATAACCTGGCGCGCTCTTCGCTGCGGAGCGCACCCGTGCCCGATCATCCGACCAACTCGAACGTCCGTCTGCTCGATCGCTTCTTCTATCTCGACCCGCACCCGCACTTCCGCTGGATGAGAGAGCACGCGCCCGTCTACTGGGACGCGACCGCCGACGGCGGTCTGTGGGGCGTCGCTCGTTATGAGGACGTGCTGGCCGTCTCGCGCGACGCCGAGCTGTTCTGCTCGGGGAAGTCGTCGCGGCCGGAGCGCGATTCGTGGATCCCGTCGATGATCAACCTCGACGATCCGCTGCACAAACGACGGCGCAATCTCGTGAACCGCGGCTTCACGCCGAAGCGGGTCGAGGCGCACGAGCCGATGCTGCGCAAGCTCACCAACGAGCTGCTCGACAAGGTGGAGCCGGCGGGGCGCTGCGACTTCGTCGTCGACGTCGCGCGCTGGATCCCGATGGTCGTGATCGGCGACATGCTCGGCGTCGCGCCCGAAGACCGCGAGCAGCTGCTGCTCTGGTCCGACGAGATGCTCGGCGGCGGCGAGTCGCAGAAGATCGAGAGCGACGAGGCGCGCCGGCTGCACCAGCGCGAGGTCGTGACCGGCTACTTCGCGTACGCCGCGCGCTCGCTCGCCGAGCGGCGCGTGCGGCCGCGCGACGACCTGATGAGCGTCCTCGCGCACGCCGAAGTCGAGGGCGATCGCCTCGGCGACGACGAGATCCTGCAGGAGAGCCTCCTGATCCTGATCGGCGGCGACGAGACCACGCGCCACGTGATGACCGGCGGCCTGCTCGAGTTGTTACGGCGCCCCGAGCAAAAGAAGCGACTGGTCGCGGATCCGCGGCTGATCCCGAGCGCGGTCGAGGAAATGCTGCGCTGGGTCAGCCCGATCCAGAACATGAACCGCACCGCGACGCGCGACACCGAGCTGCGCGGCCAGAAGATCCGCGAGGGCGATCGCCTCTTGCTGCTCTATCCGTCCGCGAATCGCGACGCGGCCGCGTTCGAGCGGCCCGACGAGTTCGACGTGACGCGCAGCCCGAACCGCCACGTCGCGTTCGGCGGCTTCGGCACGCACCACTGCCTCGGCGCGAGCCTCGCGCGCCTCGAGCTGCGCGTGCTGCTCGAGGAGCTGCTGCGCCGCTTCCCCGACGTCGCGCTCGCCGAGGGCGATCTGCACTCGCGCCCGTCGAACTTCATCGTCGGCCTCGAGTCGATGCCGGTAAGGCTGCGCTGAAGGAGAACGCGATGGACATTCGCCTCGAGGAGAAAGCCGCACTGATTACGGGCGGCTCGCGCGGCATCGGTCTCGCGATTGCGAAGGCGTTCGCGGCGTCGGGCGCGCGCGTGATGATCACCGGCCGCAAAGCCGAGGCGTGCGAGGCGGCGTGCAAAGAGATCGGGCACGACGCGCGCTGGGCCGCGGGCCACGTCGGCGACGCCGCCGCGCGCGACGCCGTGATCTCCGCCGCGCTCGCCGCATTCGGGAAGATCGACGTGCTCGTGAACAACGCGGCGACCAACCCGTACGCCGGCCCGACGATCGCGGTCGATCTGCCGCGCTGGGAGAAGACGCTCGCGACGAATCTCACCGCGCCGCTCGCGTGGACGCAGGCGGTGTGGAACCAGTCGATGAAGCAGAGCGCCGGCGGGTGCAGCGTGATCAACATCGTCTCGGTCGGCGCGTTCAAGACGAGCGCCGCGCTCGGCGTCTACGGCGTGACGAAGGCCGCGCTCGTCTACCTGACCCAACAACTCGCCGCGGAGCTCGCGCCGAAAGCTCGCGTCAACGCGCTCGCGCCGGGCCTGATCAAGACGGACTTCGCGCGCGCTCTCTGGGACGGCGGACGCGGCGAGCAGGTCGCGAAGTCGTATCCGATGAAGCGGCTCGGCGAGCCTGAGGACGTCGCGGCCGCGGCGACCTACCTCGCGAGCGACGCGGCCGGCTGGGTGACCGGCCAGACGCTGATCCTGGATGGCGGCGGCGTGATCGACTTCCTCCGCGGTTGAGCGCGTCGAGCGGGCGTAGAAGAAACTTTGCGCAGTCGGTTGCGTCACGTCCTGCGCATACTTTAAGCTCGCGGCCGAATCGGAGGCCGCATGTCCGAAGCGCTCGCATCGCCGCAACCGCCCGCCCTCGACTTCGACCTCGACGCGCTGCGGGCGCGCTATCGGCGCGAGCGCGACAAGCGCATCCGCCCGGAAGGCAACGACCAGTACGTCGAGGTGAAGGGCGACTTCAGCCGCTACGTCGACGATCCATACGTCGCGCCCGGCTTCACGCGCGCACCGGTGATCGAGGACGTGCAGGTGCTGATCATCGGCGGCGGCTTCGGCGGCCAAATGATGGGCGCGCGCCTCCGCCAAGCCGGCCTGCAGGATCTGCGCTTGATCGAGAAGGGCGGCGACTTCGGCGGCACGTGGTACTGGAACCGCTACCCCGGCGCGCAGTGCGACATCGAGTCGTACATCTATCTGCCGTTGTTGGAGGAGACCGGGTACATCCCGAAGGAGAAGTACTCGTACGCGCCGGAGATCCTCGAGCACGCGCGGCGCATCGGCGAGAAGTTCGACTTGGTTCGCGCCGCGCT
>DASTOI010000678.1:0-2850 GCA_035762585.1 Myxococcota bacterium | reverse complement strand
AGGCACAGGTTTGCTAAATCTGCATAGGGGAAACCCTATCGAGGGTTCGAATCCCTCCCTCTCCGCCAGCGCGCGCGGAGCGCGCGCTGGCGCGGCGCCGCGACGAACCTAGTTGCCTATCAGCTGAATCGAGGCGCGTCGCCGGCACTCCTTGTTGGGCTCGCTCGCCTCCGAAGACTCCGGCTCGCTTCGTCGGTAGCTCGCTTCGCCAGCTCGAGGTTGGGGCGTCGAGGCTCTTCGCGCTGCGTGCCTGCGCGTGTGGCGCTTTTGCCGAGGCGGGCGTTGGGTAGAGTGCCGCGCCTTCTATGTATGGGCGGCGCGCGGCGTCGATGGCGCTAGCCGCTTTCGCGCGTGGAAGACCGGAGAGGTGGCCGAGCGGCTGAAGGCACGCGACTGGAAATCGCGTGTACCGGAAACGGTACCGAGGGTTCGAATCCCTCCCTCTCCGCCAGCGCGCGTCGCGCGCTGGCTTCGAGGGCCGGCGACGCGGCGGGAGTGTTGCTCGTCGCACGGTCGGAGGCGCGTCGCCGGCGAGCCTTACTGGGCTCGCTCGCCTTCGAGGACTCCGGCTCGCTTCGCGGTAGCTCGCTGCGCTGCGTCGAGACGGCAGGGCGTGGGAGGTTCGCCCGGTTCGGTTGCTGGCGCGTGGCGGTGGGATCGTTGCCAAGCCGGGCAGGGGTTTCAGCGTCGGCTATCGTGCCGCGCCTTCGAAGATTCGCGCGCCCATAGCTCAGTTGGATAGAGCGCCAGGTTGCGGACCTGGAGGTCGCAAGTTCGAGTCTTGCTGGGCGCGCCAGCAGAAGCGGGGCTCGGTGAGGAATCACCGGGCCCCGTCGCGTTTCTGGCGCCAACGCCTGTCAGGAATCCTTCGCGAGACGCGGTGCGCCGCGGGTAGGCTGGCCGCCTCCGCGGAGGTTCCCCCGATGCGCATTCGGCTCTCGTCGCTCGCGTTCGCTCTCACGCTCGGCCTCGCTGCGTACGGCGCGGGCGCGGCGGCTCCGGAGAACACCGAGAAGGAAGTCGCCGCCGCGCTCGCCGCTCCGGATCGCACCAGCGCCGATCGCGAGCGCGATGTGCGCGATCGCCCCGCGAAGACGCTCGGGCTGCTCGGCCTGAAGCGCGGGATGCGCGTGCTCGATGCGTTCGCCGGCGGTGGGTACTACGCGGAGATCGCGGCGCGCGTCGTCGGGCCGAGCGGCAGCGTACGGGCGCACAACAATCGCGCCTATCTCTCGTTCGCGGGCAAGGACCTCGAGCAGCGGCTCGCAGCGCGGCCGATGGCGAACCTCCAGCGCCTCGATCGCGAGATCGAGGCGCTCGGGCTCGAAGGCGAGGTCGACGCGGCGCTGCTCGTGCTCGCGTATCACGACGCGTACTGGAAGCCGAAGGAAGGCGACTGGACGGTCACGCGCGATCCGCTGATGGCCGCGCTCTTCCGCGCGCTACGGCCCGGCGGGCGGCTGCTCGTGATCGATCACGCCGCCGCGCCCGGCAGCGGAAGCGCCGCCGCACAAGAGCTGCACCGGATCGACGAAACGTTCGCGCGCTCGGACTTCGAGCGCGCCGGCTTCCGCTTCGTCGCGAGCAGCGACGTGCTGCGCAATCCGGCAGATGACCGCAGCAAGAGCGTGTTCGAAGACGCGATTCGCGGAAAGACCGATCGCTTCGTCCACGTGTTCGAGAAGCCCGCCGCGAGCTGACGCCGGCCGCGCCGCTACGCGGCGAATTGCGACGCGAGTCGCAATCCGCGCGAACGCTTCGCGCGCGTCGAGCGGCGATCGAACAAACCGTCCGACGCGCGCGCGCCGAGTCAGAACCCAGTGAGACACGCCCGCGCGCCCCGCGGTTGCATCTTTTGCTGGATTTTGCGCGCGCGCTCGGAGTAGTGTGAACGCGTTCTTCGCCCTTGGCGGGGCATCCATCGACACCTAGGGGGACCCGAATGTCTCTGCGCCAGCGCGCCCTTCGCCTGAGCCTCGCGTTCATGTCGCTTCCGGTCTTCGGCATCCTGCCGATCTCCGCTCAAGAAGCTCCGGCCGAAGCCACCGACGAACGCGGAATCGAAGTCATCACGGTGACGGCCCGGAAGAAGGAAGAGAACATCCAGGACATCCCGATCGCCGTGAGCGCGTTCTCGGCGGATGACCTCGCGACCTCCAACATCGACGACGTCGCGGACGTGCAGTTCAACGTCCCGAATCTCTCGTACACGAAGACGAACTTCTCAGGAGCCGGAAACATCTCGATCCGCGGCGTCGGCAACCTGGCCACGGCGGCGACGGCTGAGAGCGGCACCGGGATCCACTTGAACGATGCTCCAGTCCCCGGCTCGCGTATCTACGAGACCGAGTTCTATGACGTGCAGAGCGTGCAGATCCTCCGCGGTCCTCAGGGGACGCTGTTCGGTCGAAGCTCGCCGGGTGGCGCATTCAACGTCTACACGAAAGTTCCGGTGCTCGAGGAGTGGGGCGGTTATCTCTCCGGTGAGTACGGCGATTACAACCACGCGAAGGTGAAGGCCGCACTGAACGTCCCGCTCGGGGAGCATTTTGCGGCTCGCTTCGCCGGGTTCTACTTCCGGCGCGACGGCATCACGGACGTCATCAACGGAAAGTTCGGCTGCGTGGGTGTCAGTTCGAACTGTCCGAAGGACGACGAGATCGACGGGCGCAGCGTGTATGCGGTGCGCGCATCGCTTCACGGCGAGTGGGACGACGCGAACTTCACGTTGATGGGTCAGTACTTCCGCGCGGACGACGACCGCATGCGGATCAACAATCAGGGCTGCACGCCAGACGACACCGATTGGCCGAACGGCATCGGGTGCCTCGGCGGAAACAACAAGACCAG
>DASTOI010000677.1:0-4833 GCA_035762585.1 Myxococcota bacterium | reverse complement strand
GAGCCGCTCGTCCGGACTGCGCTGGATCTGCGCCTGCAACGCGATCACGAGCCGGCGCTCGCCGCCGCGATCGAGGCTCTGCTTCAACAAGTTTCCGATCACCGGCACGTCCTTCAGCACCGGTGGGCCCGTCTCGCTGCTCGTCTCGCTGCGCTCGAGAAGCATGCCCAGCACCGCGACGCCCCCGTCGTCGACTGTGGTGTGCGCTTGGAGCGTGCGGCTCGCGAGCGTCGGACCGACGTCTGCGCGCGAGCCCGTGGCGCTCGGCTGAAGGTCCGTCACCTCGAGATCGACCGCGACGCGCACGTCGCCGGCGAGCCCCGCGGTCGGCTTCACGCGCAGCCGCAGCCCGACGTCCTGCCGCTCGATGTCGACGCGCGTCTGCAGAGGATCGTCGCCGGCGGCGTCGCCCTGCGCGGATTCCGTCGATGACACCGGAATCGGGAGATTCAGGCCCGCGCTGAGCTCGTGCTCTTCGCCGCTGGTCGTGAGCAGCTGCGGCCGCATCAGCGTCGTCACGCGCGCCTCGCCCTCGGCGGCTTTGATCTGCACGATGTCACGCGGCAGCGTCACGTTCACTGGAATGCCGCCCGGCCCGATGATCGGCACGACGAACGGCGTCTTCGCGTAGCGCGCGAGGAACGTCGCATCGACCGGGTCGGCGACCTGATCGAACGGGTCGCCGATGCCGAGACCGAACACGCTCTCGCCGGGGTTCGCGGGGTCGGTGCTCGGGAGGAACGCGTCCACGCCGAGCGCGAGCTGGCCGGTCGTCGCGATCTCGAGCACCTGCGCCTCGACCAAGATCGTCGGCGGCGCGACGTCGATCTGATCGACGACGCTGCGCACGAGTCGCTGCGTAGCGGCGTCGCCGGTGACGACGAGCGAGCGAGTGGGCTTGTCCGCGATGACGGAGAAATCGGCGTTCGCGAGCGCGGCCGCGGCGGGCGGCGCCGCGGCGCCGTTCGCCATCTGCGCGCTGCCGATTCCGCCGAGCAGCTTCGCGAGCGCCTCCGCATCCGCGAAGCGCAGCCGAATCACGCTGGCGACGCCGGTCGCCTCGGGCGCGACGTCGAGCTCGGCGAGCCGCGCGCGGAGCATCGCGAGGGGCCCCGGCTCGGCGCGCGCGATCAGCGCGTTCGTGCGCTCGTCGAGGAAGAGCTCCGCGCGCGGCTTGCCGGTGAGCGGATCGAGCAGCGCCTCGGAGAGAAGCGGATAGAGCTCGCTGGCCTGCCGGTGGCGCGGGCGCAGCACGATCAGCTCGCGGCGCGAGGTCTCGTCGAGGCTGCGCGCGAGCTCGAGCCAACGCTGCATCGCAGCCTCTGGGCCGACCAAGATCGCGCCGTTCGTCGGCGCGTAGGCGACGACCGTCAGCGTTCCGCCGGCGAACGGCGAGAGCACGTTCACGAGCTGCTCGACCGGCACCGATTCGAAGCGCACCAGCGCCGTAATCAGCGCCGCGCGCTTCGCCGAGAGCGCGCGCCGCTCTCTCCGCGCGCGCGGCCGCGCCTCGTCGAGCGGCAGAATCAAGAACGAGTGGGCCGCGCCGGGCACGGCAGCGAAGCCCTTCGCGAACAGCGTTGCGTGCAGCAGCTCGAGCGCCTCGCCGGGCGTGATCGGGTCGGTGACGATGACGCTGACCGATCCCTGCAGGCGATCGTCGTAGATGAACGTGCGGCCGGTGATGCGCCGCACCTCGCTCACGAGCTGCACGATCGGCGCGTCGCGCATCGAGATGCGGACGTTCGCCTCCGGATCCTCTTCCGGCCGCTCGACCTCGACTGCGATGACGCCGCCGCGCTCGACGAGCCGCGCGGGCATGCCGGCCCGCCGCAGGATCCGCACGATCACCTCGCTGCCCGCTTCGCTCGCAGAGACGCTGCGGATCGCGTCGCGCGCCGCGCCGGAGCGCTGCCGCGGCGTCTTCGCGTCGAGCACCGCGTTCGGAATGTGCAGCGCGAGCTCCTCGTCCGAGATCGTCTCGAGCCGCGGCGCCGGCGCGCCCGCGCTCTGCACGACGACGCGATCGAGGCCGGCCGCGCGCTCGAGCTCGATCCCGTACACGCGCACGGGCTGCGCGGGCTGCTGCGCGAGCGCGGCGGACGCGAGCAGGGTGAGCGACGCCGCGCCGACCTCTCGTGCGAACCGCTGCAGCGCGCGCCTCATCGCGCGCAAGCTAGCCCCGCGCGATCGGAGAGGACGCCGGGCGTCAGATCTCCTTCTCGCCTCCGAGCCAGGTCGGCCGCTTGAACCAGCGCCGCTTCTTCTTCGGCTTCGGCGGCTTCTTGGCCTTCTCCTCACGCGTCTCGCCGCCGAGCCAGCGCGGCATCCAGTCCGGCCACGGGTCCATCTCCGCGAGCGGCTTCTGATGGAAGCCGTAACGCAGTGCGAGCACGAGCTCGTGGCTGTGAAGGTCCAGGTCGACCTCGCCGGCCTCGTTGCCGGGGCCCATGGTGTTGTCGAAGCGCAGATCGGCGTCCGTGGAGCCGAGGTCGAGGTAGCGGTACCCGAACTGCAGCTTCATGCGCTCGTTGATCTCGTACGACAGCGCCGCATTTCCCTGGAACGCGAACTTGTAGACGCTGTCGACGGCGTGCGCGGTGTTGTCGAAGGCGTTGATGTGCACGTGGGAAACGCCCGCGCCGAAGCCGAACGAGAATGCGAAGGGCTCGAGCCGCGGCACGCGTCCGAAGATCTTCGAGAGCGGCCGGCGCAGCGGCACGTCGATGTAGAGGTTCACGGGCATGAACGTCCACGCCTTGACCTCGTCGAAGAAGCGCTGCTCGACCGGGTCTCCGGCCGGATCCTCGGTATTGCTGACGAACTCATACTCGCGCCCGTATACGAACTCGGATTCGACTCGGAACGCGGTGCCCCAGGAGTTCCACTTCTTAGGGAGCACCTCGTCGAAGTCGAAGCCGAAACCGATGCCGAGGCCGTAGGCAAGCGAGGAATCGCCGTCGCTCCCGAGCACGGTCAGCGGGAGCACCTCGATCTCGCCGGACGAGTTGTCGCGCCCGAGCGACTGCATGAACGTGCCGTTCGCGTAGAACTCGGCCGCCTGCATCGAAGGGGCCAACGCACAAGCCGCCAGCAGAGACACGGCGAACCAAGCAGATCGGCGCAGCATTCGACCCCTCCTGTCGAGTGTTCTTCGCTTCGACCGAACGCCCGCTATGTGAGAGATGTCACTAATGATCGGGCGCGTTTTTCCGTTGTAGTGCGCCATGGCTGCTAGCGATCAATCTGTCCACGGCGCTCCGGTGTGGCTGTTCTCCTTCGTCGATCTCGCGTTCCTGCTGCTGATCGCGCTGACGCAGATGTCGTCGGGGCAAGAGCTGGCGGTGAAGCTCGGCGAGATCGTCGTGCCGAAAATCACGACGGAGACCGAGGGCATGCCTTCGTCCGCGCCGATCGCGTGGCAGCTGCGCGTTCATCCGCGCGAGGACGGCGAGAGCCCGTTCGAGCTGATGCATCCGAGCGATCCGGAGAGCAGCACGCGCATCACCGAGAGCGTGCTGCGCGCGAAGCTCGCCGAGATCGCGCTGCGCGGTGATTCCCGGCCGGTGCTCGCGCCGGACGCGGACTCGCGCAGCCAGGATCTGCTCACGGCGGTGAGCCTCGTCGAGGAGTCGTGGCCCCAGCGGCGCCGCGCCACGGTGACGCCGCTCGCGGGCGGCCCCAACAACTAGTGCAAGCGGAGCGCGCAGCGAGCCGAAGGCGAGCGGAGTCGAACGGTGGCCTCGATGATTGCTGACGATCACGCCTTCGCATTCCCGCGCGGCCTCTAGCGAGCTGCTGCCATGTCCAACTACCGACTCCGGCAGAGCTACGGCCACGGCGCGGCGCGGCTGACGCTCGCGCCGAGCTTCACGCCGAGCCCGTACTCGAAGCTCGACACGCTCGCGACCAATCTCGAGGTCGCACTTCACGAGATTCACGCGCAGGGCGGATTCGTGCGCTTGGTGCGGCGCGTCGTGCTCGGCGGCGGCGGATCGATCGCCGCCGCGGTCGCGCTGTCGCTGCTGCTCGCGCCGCTCTTCACGCAGCCGCCGGACGACGAAGGCCCGCAGATCGTGATGGTGACGCCGCCGCCGGAGGAGCTCGAAGAGCTGCTCCCGCCCGAGCCGGAGCCCGTCCTGCCTGAGCCGGAGCCCGAGCCGGTCGAGATCGCGCAGGAGCCGGAGCCGCTGCCCGAGCCCGAGCCCGTAATACCCGAGCCCGAGCCGAAGCCCGAGCCGGTGAAAGTCGTCAAGAAGGCGCCGCCGCCTCCCCCGCCGCTGCCCGCGATGCCCGCGCCGGTCGAGCCGCCGAAGGAATTCGTGCCGACGCCAGCGCCGGTGCGCGTCGCGCGCGACCCGGTGAAGAAGCCGCCCGCGGTCGTCAGCATCGATCCGCTCGCGCCGGTGCCCGCCGTGCCCTCCGAAGATCCCGCGCCGGCGCCGAAGGTGACGCGCACGGCGCCGCGCGCACCGGCCGCGAATCGGCCCGCGTTGCCCGCGCTCGCGGACTTCGCGCCGGTCGGAGATCCCGCGCCGAGCAGCGCGCCGCCGGCGGTGGCGTCGCGCGCAGTGCGCACGAACGTCGTCGCCCGTAACAACGGGCCGAGCCGCCCGCCGGCATTCGCAGCCGCCGCGCCCGCGGCGCCCCCCGCATCGTTCGACGAGAACGCGACGGCGCCGGCGCTCGCGACGCGAAGCGCGCCGCAGCGCCCGAAGCTCACGCCGACGACGACCTCCAACCGCCCGAGCAGCCTCGGCTTCTCGTCCGCGACGCCCGCCGCCGCGGCGACCGACGCGACCACGACGTCGGTCGGCCGCACCGAGCGCGCCG